>CAYJOG010000097.1:0-8588 GCA_964371695.1 uncultured bacterium | reverse complement strand
CGTTTTTTTGCTCCCGGCGGGACGCCGGGGCTACCAATAAACCTGACAGCAATGGGCGAGACGCCCGTGGCTACCGCGGTGTCGCCGAAAAATGGTTTTGGGTTTATGTTTGGCTGGATTCCCGCTTTCGCGGGAATGACGGCAGGGGAGCAGGGGAATGACGCCGGGAGGTGAGGGAAATTTTTTCTTTTCCAATTTCCAACATCCAGAACCCGACCATCGGTTTTACAGGTTAAAGGCCCGGCGGGCGTCCACTTCGTCGCGGTAGATCATGTCCATGGCGTGCTGCACACGCTGGCGCAGGTCTGGCTCTGGAATGCTGCGGCAAAGCTGGCGCAGCAGGTCCGCCACAATGCGGAAGGTGCGGATGACATCGCCGTCGTCGAGCGTGGTGTAGCCCCGCAGGGCTTCAAAATCGGCCCCTTCGCACCAAGCCGCCATCGCGGCGGCAATGCGCCCGTCCACCTCGCCCGCCTGGGGGGGCAGGTCAAACTTGCGGGCCTCGCGGTTCAGAAACTGGCGGATGGCGTCCACCTCCTGAAACAGCGCCCGCGTGTCGCGGGGGGGCTTTTGATAAAACCGCGTGTCCTTGCGCGCCTCAAACACCAGCGCGGCAAACAGGGCGTTGATCTTCAATTCATCCAGCGTGTGCAGAATGCCTTCGAAATAGGCCTCGGTGATGAGCAACTCATAACCGAACACACTGCGGGCAAACTCGCCGCGGGGCAGCAGGTGTTCACCCTCGATGTAACCCAGGTGCTCCAGATAACGCAGGCGCAGGGCGATTTCGTCTTCGATGCGGTGGGTGATCTGGGCCTGTTTTTTGGAGAGGGTTTCCAGTTCCCGTTCGGCGCGGTCCAGGCTTTCGAGCGTGCGCTGGCAAAACTCCTCTTTGGGGCAGTTGTGACAGATGGCCTGGCCCATGTTGCGCCGTGTGCGGTCAGCCCGCTCGCGCATGGAATGGATTTCTCCAGCCATGAGGTCGCGTTTGTGCGCGCCACGGGTGTCGTGGCGGCGGTGGGATTTTTCCGACAGCGTGTGTTCCAGCCGCGCCAGGCGTTTTTTCCACTTGAAATAGTCTTCAAAAATGGGGCGGTTCGGTTTTTTGAAGCAGCGCACCTTGCTCAGTTCCACCACGTCTTCGCCCAGCTTGTTTTTGCTCTCGCCCATGCCGCCCTGGGCCAGGGTGAGCTGGAACGCGCCAAAGCTTTTTTTGCTGAACTCATACAGTCCCGTGCCATAACGGCCATAGAGGTTGAGCAGGCTGTTGTAACTGAGGGAAAACTGACTGGCCACGCGGTCGTGGCCCTGGTCGAAAATGCCCAGGATGTCGTCCACGTCGTTGCCGCTGGTGCGCACCTGATAAAACGCGTGGCCTTCGTCGTCCATGCCCCGGCGGCCCGCGCGGCCCGACATCTGCTGGGCTTCACGATAGGTCAGCGGGCGCACCCGCTTGCCGTCGTATTTACTCAGGGAATCAAACACCACGCTTTTGGCGGGCATGTTCACGCCTACGCAAAAAGTCTCGGTGGCGAACAGTGCCTTCAAAAGTCCGGTGGCATAAAGTCGCTCCACCACCTCTTTATAAACGGGCCGCAGCCCCGCGTGGTGATAAGCCACGCCGCGCGAAATCATCCACTTGAGTTTTTCCAGCACCGGTTCGTTTTCACACTCACGTTCCTTCAGCAGTCCGTCGAGAAGGCGAATGATCTGGTCGTGTTCGTGGGGTTTGAGAAAGTTGAACTGTTTGGCGGTTTCTTCGGCGTATTGATAAACGCGGTTGCGGCTGAAGACAAAATAAATGAGCGGCATGTAGCCGCCGCCGTGCAGGTGCTTGAACAGAGAACGCATGGGTTTTTCGCCGGGGGGGATTTTTCCGGCAAAGGCCTGCTTGAGCAGGGTGCGGTCGCCCAGCCACTGGTTGTCCACCAAAAAGTGCTCGTGCAGCACCACGGGGCGCTCGGTTTCCAGAATCAGGTCCACCGGCTCCTGCCGCAGCGAGCGTATCCAGGCGGTGAACTCCTTGAGGTTGGGAATGGTGGCCGAGAGCGCCAGAATACGCGTGCCCGAATCGGTGAGGATGAGGGATTCTTCCCATACCGTGCCGCGGTCGGCGTCGTCCAGATAGTGAATCTCGTCGAAAATGATGTGGCTGATGCCCTCCAGCCGCGAGCGGCCCTCCAGCAAAATGTTGCGGTACACCTCGGTGGTCATGATGCGAAACGGCGCGTCGTCGTTGATCACCACGTCGCCGGTCACCAGCCCCACGCGCTCCGGGCCAAGGGCCTCGCAAAAGTCGCGGTATTTCTGGTTGCTCAGGGCCTTGATGGGGCTGGTGTAGATCACGCCGCCCCCCTGCTCAATGCGCGAATACACCAGCGCCTCGGCCACCACGGTTTTGCCCGCGCCGGTGGGGGCGCTGACAATGCAACTGTGGCCCTTGAGCACCGAGAGAATCGCGTCTACCTGAAAAGGGTCCAGGTCAAAACCAAAAACACCCCGCGTCCAATCGCCGACCGATTCGGTGGTGAGCTGCTGTGGCAGTGGCGGAAAAGATTTGGGCGTGGTGTCGGTGGTCATGTCGGCCCGAAGGCGTGCGAAGGGTACGCGATAAAGGTGTTGACGGGAAGGGAGTGCGCTGACTTCCCCTCGGCCTGTTACAATGCCTCCCCTTGTGCGCCGTTTCGGCGCAGCACGAAGGGAGAAAACCATGGCGATAACACCAGTGGAAGAACTTTTGGGCGAACTGAACGCCATGAAAAAAAGGCTTCTGGAACTCGGAGAGTATCTTTGACTTGCCGGGCGCCCAAAAACGACTTGCCTATCTGCGTAATCTGAGCGAAGACCCGGCCAACTGGGCCAGCCCCGAAAAAGGCGCGGCCCTGATGAAGGAAATCGCCACGCTGGAAAAACGTGTGTCGGGCCACGCCACGCTGCTGGGCGAGGTAGAGGATCTGCTGGCGCTTTACGCCATCGCCCAGGAAGAAAACGACGCGGCCACCTTTAAGGAAATCGCGGCGGAAGTCCCCCGCCTGCGCCTGCTGCTCAAAGACATGGAAGTCTCCAGTCTGCTGAACGGCCCCTATGACCACCTCAATGCCATCCTCAGCATTCACGCCGGGGCGGGCGGCACCGAAAGCCACGACTGGGTGGACATGCTGCGGCGCATGTATCAGCGCTGGGCCGAGCAGCGGGGCTTTGGCGTGGAAGTGCTAGACATGACCCCTGGCGACGAAGCGGGCATCAAGTCCATCACCTTCCAGTTCAACGGCCCCAATGCCTATGGCCTGCTGCGGGGCGAAAAGGGCATTCACCGGCTGGTGCGCATTTCGCCCTTTGACGCCGCCAAGCGTCGCCACACCAGTTTTAGCGGTGTGGACGTGCTGCCGGAACTGGAAGAAGACAACGATGTGGACGTGCGCGAAGACGATCTGAAGGTGGACACCTACCGCGCCAGCGGGGCCGGGGGCCAGCACGTGAACAAAACCGAGAGCGCCATTCGCATCACGCACCTGCCCTCCGGCGTGGTGGTGCAGTGTCAGGCCGAGCGCAGCCAGATCAAAAACCGCGCCAAGGCCATGAAAATGCTCAAGTCCAAACTGCTCACGCTGCGGATGCAGGAGCAGAAAGAAAACCTGGAGGCCATTCAGGGCGAACAGACCGACATGGCCTGGGGGCACCAGATTCGCAGTTACGTGCTGCACCCCTATCAGATGGTGAAGGACCTGCGCACGGGTTATGAAACCAGCGACACCCGCAAGGTGCTGGACGGCGCGCTGGATGAACTCATCACCGGCTATCTGGAAAAAGCCGCCACCGGTCAATTGAAAGCCGCCGTGGCGGGAGAGAATGTGTAGGGATGAAAAATCTTGTGCGGCTGTTGTTTGTGGTGGCGGGGCTTGGGGTGGCTCTGCCTGCCCACGCCGCCAAGCACCCCTTGTGGGACATGAACGGCGCAGCGGTTTACAAAACCCTGCAAAAAAGCGGACGGCCCGCCCTGCTGCATTTCTGGGCGCCCTGGTGTGGGCCGTGCAAAAAAATGCACCCGGCCATGGAGGCGGTCTACAAAAAGAACAACCGCCGCGTGGTGTTTGTGGTCATCAACATCGACGACCCCAAGGCCGAGGCCATTGTGGACGATTACGACGCCTGGGAGATTCCCCTCACGGTGTTCGAAAACCGCCACCGCAAGGTCATCAGTTACATCCAGGCGGTGGCCAGCACGGCCGCGCTGCAAAAAGGCATCAACATGGTGGCGAAGTGAAGGGTGATTGTTTATTAAAGGCGGGGGGGGGGGGCCCCCCCCCCCCAGAAAAAAAAAATTTTTTTTTTTTGGGGGGGGGGGGCCCCCCCCCCCCCCAAAAAAAAAAAAAAAAAAAAAAAAACCATTCACGGCGGAAAAAGAATGACCAACGAAAACCCCGAATCTCCCGACACCGGCCAGCAGATGCAGGCCCTGCGCCAGCAGGAACTCACACAAAATGGCGCGCTGGCCCGCGACATGCTGTTTGTGCTGGAGCACCCCCAAAACCCCGATGGCTCGCTCAGCGCTGACACCGCCACCAGCCTCATTGTGAACCTGGGGCAGGTGCTGGATGAGCCGGGCAAAATCCTGGCCTTCATGAGTTTTGTGCCGCCCCACGGCCCCGGCAGCGGCCAGCGGCTGAAGGCCCGCATGCACCTGTTTTTGCCCGTGCGTCAGGCCGAGCTGGTGGTGCTGATGGAGGCGGACAAAGACCCCCAGGCCGCCGTGCTGTTTTTTGACGGCACGAGCCAGCCGCTGGATGACCTTGCCCTGAAGGAGCTGTCGGTGATACAGCGCCTGCGGGCCGTGCGTCAGGCCATGGAAGGCGTGGGCGACCCCATGTCGCCAGAGGCGCAACTGGCCATGATCAGGGAAGCCGCCGCGCAGGACCCGGCCTATCCCCTGCTCACCGACCTCATCGGCATCTGGGCCAAATCCACCGGCCAGCTCGAAGACGGCGTGGCGCTCTTGCGTGAACTCACGGCCCCCCAGCCCCTCGCCGCCCGGCGTGTGCTGGCAGACCTGCTGGATGAAATGGAACAGCATGAAGAAGCCCTGGCGCTGGCCCACGAAGCGCTCGAACTGGACAAAACCGATCTGGAGAGTCTGCATCTGGTGGGTTTTCTGGAGCGGCGGGCGGGTCAGGCCGAGCAGGCGCGGGAAACCCTGCTGCGGGTGCTGGCCGAAGACCCCGATTTTGAGCGGGCCTATGGCAACCTCACCGCCACGCTGCTGGACCTGGGCGAACACGAAGAAGCCCTGCGGCAGGTGGCCGCCGCCAGTGCGCGGTTTGGTCTTGAGTCCGAACCCACCCGGCGGCTGAACGACGGCGCGGCGGCAGACCTGCTGGCCCGCGTGCCGCCCCACGAGGCCGAGCCGTTGCTGGCGCGTTATGTCACGCGCACCCCCGGCGTGCTTCACGCCCTGGCCGGGGCCTATGCCGATCTCGAAGCCACCGCCGCCGCACTGGAAAGGCTGGAAGAAGCCCTGGCCATGGACCCCGCCGACGCCCGCGCCCATTACAACATCGGCGTGCTGAGCGAAGAGCCGGAGGAACTGCTGCGCCGCTGCCAGCAGGCGCTGAAACACGACCCCACCTATCAGCAGGCCCGCGCCACGCTGCCCCAGGCCCTGGCGGCGGTGCATGGGCGCGATCAGGCGCTGGTGGCCGCGTCGCCCACCCTCTGCGCCACCTTCATGGGCACAAAGGGGCGCGAGATCACCGTCACGGACATGCCCATGACCTATGAACTGGTGTTCAGCCACCTGTGGGAGAGCGATGCGGTGCTGGACCTCGCCAACGACGAACACCTGCTGCGTCTCTTGGCGTGCAAGGGCCACAACCGGCGGTTTGAAACCGGCGAAGAAGAAAAGTTCATGGAAATCCTGGTGCGCGAAAAACCGGGCGAGGACGTGCTGGCCTTTGCGGGGGCGGTGGCCTGGGCCACGCCGGGGGCAGACGAAGTGTTGAGCGCCCCGGTGGCCATCACGCTGGTGGACGAAACGGGCGAGCAGCGCGAGCCGCTGGTGAGTCCCCACGACACCGTGTTGCAACTGCACCGCACACTGCCCCAGGAGCCGGACACCGCAGACACCTTCGCCTGGCCGTTTTAGAACCCATCTCATAAATGTCAAAGAGATGGCTTCTGGCAGGTCAGGAAGACCTGCACCGAAAGCCGGAGGGTTGAAAACCCGTAGGTTTTCGCGCTCGTGGCTGGAATTTACTTCCGGCCACGGCGGTCGAATAAAGCCACGGAGGGATTTATGAGACAAGTTCTAGAGCAGTGCATCGGGCCGTTATCCTTTGTCCATGACACAAGCGAAAGGCCCTGTCCCGTGAAATCTGGCGCTGGTGTGGCGGTGCTGGTGGTGTCGCTGCTGCTGGGGGCGGCGGGATTGATCGCGCCGCTGGTGCTGCGCGAGAGCGCCGCAGGCCGCCTGCGTCAGGCGGGTTACACCCCCGTGCTGGGCCAGAGCGCCCTGGAGGCCCCCGACGAACTGAAACCCTGCGCCGAGGCCCTGGGCAAACTGTGGCGGGTCATTCGCAATGGCCCGATGCCAGAAGGCGAATCTCTCACGCTGCTGCAAAAATCCCGTCCGTTCGAGCGCGCCCAAGACCGCTGCGGCAACGTGTCTTTCACCCCTCAGGAAAACACCTGGATGCTGTGGGCCGTGCCCGCCCAGCAGGACAGCGCCAGCGGCTGCAAGTTTTTTGCCTACGCGGCTTTTACGGTGGAGCTGACCTGCCCCAAGACGCTGTTTTATCCCGGCCCGGCCGGGGAGAAAAAACGGTGGAAACCCGGCCAATGAGCGGGTTGCGGAAACAAGCGTTTTGTCCCGCCATGATGGCGGCCCCCCTGATGATTTTTCGCTACTTTCTGAGTAGGCGCGGTGTCCCCACCGCGCACAGGCAAAAAAAACAATCAGGGGGCATCGGCCTTTGCGGCGACGGGGGCGTCGCCGCTACTCTGATTAAAGTCCCGGCACTGCTCCGGCTTGCGCTTGCCCTCGCCCTTTTGTTGTGGGCGGCCCCATCCGCCACGCGGGCCGGTGACGAAGAAGACGCAGCGCTCATCACCGCCGCTGAAGAAGGCGACGAAACCGCCGCCCGCGAGGCGCTGGAGGCTGGCGCCAGCGTGTTTGCCCAGGACGACAACGGCAGGAGCGCCCTGCACGCGGCGGCCCGCCAGGGCGGCGCCGGTCTGGTGGCGCTGCTGCTCAGCCGGGGTGCGCCCCATTCGCCGGTGGATGAAGAGGGCGGCACGCCCCTGCACGCGGCGGCGGCGGGGGGCCATTCGCTCATTCTCATGCTGCTGCTGGGTCGCGGTGCGCGCCCCGGCCAGCGTGACCACGCCGGGCGCACCGCCCTGTTCGAGGCCGCCGCCCAGGGCCAGACCTCTGCCCTCAAGGTGTTGCAAGAGGCCGCCGCAGAGGTCAACTCCGCCGACGAACAGGGCCAGACGCCCCTGCACGCCGCAGCCCAGAACGGCCACGGAGCGGCGGTGCGGTTTCTGCTGGAAAAAGGCGCGTCGCCCACGGCGCAGGACGACAACGGCGACACCCCTCTTCATGCCGCGATAAAAAACAGTCAGCGCGAAACCGCTGCCCTGCTGGTGGCCACCGGCGAGGGACTGGCGCTGAAAAACACCGAGGGCGAAACCCCTGTGGTGCTGGCAAAACGGCTCAAGGAAAAATCCCTGCTGGCCCTGATGAAAAAAGCTGCGGCCAAACCGGCCAAGCCGCCCACCCACACCCCCGCCCGTGCCCCGGCCACAGATGAACTGGATCAGGAACTGATTCACGCGCTGAAGGCAGACGACACGGCGCTTGCCGCGAGTTTGTTCCGGCGCGGCGCGGACCCCACGGCCCGCGACGAAAAGGGCCTGTGTGCGCTGCACTGGGCGGCGGCGCTGGGTCAGGCGGCGCTGCTGGAAATGTTTCTGGGGAAATATCCCGTGCCTTCGGTGGTGTCGCCGGGGGGGGGGATGCCCCTGCATCTTGCGGTGCTCTATGGCCGGGTAGAGACAGCCCGCGTGCTGCTGCTGGCGGGCGCGAACGTGAACGCGCCCCTGGGCGCACAGGGGGGGCCGCTGGCGGGGGCGGTGAGCCGGGCCGACACGGCCATGGCAGCGTTGTTGCTGCAACACGGCGCGGCGCCCAATCAGGCCGCCGCCGGGGGCCAAACCCCGCTGCATCAGGCGGTTTTGCAACGGGCGGTGGACATGGCCCGCCTGCTGGTGAAACACGGCGCGGACCCCACGCTGAAAAATGCCCAGGGCCAAAGCCCCGCTGGTCTGGCCCAGGCCACCGGCGACATGGCCCTGATGGAGGCCCTGAGTCCGTTGAAATAAGGGGAGGCAGGAGGATGGAAGTCGGACATCGGAAGATGGTGGCCGGAAGTAGGGAGATGCGGTTGGTGAAAGAAAAGAACACCAACGGCTCCTCGCCGTCATTCCCGCGAAAGCGGGAATCCAGTGAAACAAGAGGCTCAAGCCTTCTTCTTTATTTTCTTTGGTGGGGCAGGCATCTTGCCTGCCTTTCATATGAACGCAGGCAAGATGCC
>CAYJOG010000096.1:0-8594 GCA_964371695.1 uncultured bacterium | reverse complement strand
CCCCCCAACAGGCCGCCCTCTGCGCCAAAAAGCGCCGCACACAACCCCACAAAACCACCAAACCCTGCTCCCAGACCCGCTTTGGTCACCAGTGTGAGCAGCAGGTTGTCGGGGGCGTCCATCTGGCCCGTGAGACCCAGGCGCAGCAGCAGCAGCACGGGAGCCAGCACCGCCATGGGCACCGCGCCGGTGACAAGAAAAGGAATCACCTCTGGCAACGTGCGGCCCCAGGTGAGGGAGCCTTCCTCAACCAGCCGTGTGGGCTGGGGGCATTCGTCGCAGAGCAGGGCTTTTTCTGTCGGGGCCATTCAGCCTGAAATACTAACGGTTTTCACCCGGCTTGTGTGGCCTTTTTCGACGGTGACGGCGGATTTGGCCAGGCCCAGGTGATCGGCCAGCACGGCGGCCACCGCCTCGTTGGCTTTGCCATCCTGTGCGGGCGCTTTCACCCGCACGTCCCAGGGCTGACCCGCGTGTTCGGTGACCTGGTTCTGTTTCGCGCCGGGTTTCACCTTCACCTGAATCCTTCTTGCACCGGGTCTGGATTTCATGGCGCTATTTTATGACCACTTCGCGCTGGCCCTGGGGGTCAAAAGAAAACGCCAGCGTCACGGCTTCACGGGGCCATTTCACCGGCAGGTTGTCGGCCCATTCGATGAGGGTGAGAAAACCACTGGCCATGATTTCCCAGGGGTCCAGGCTTTCGAACTGGGCCAGGGTGTCCAGGCGGTAGAGGTCGAGGTGGTGAATGTCGCCGGCCGGGCCGGTGTGGATGGTGTGCAGGGCATAGGTGGGGCTGGGGGCCGAGGTCGCTGCCCCCAAGGCCTGCAACAAAAAACCCGTGAAGGTGGTTTTGCCCACACCCACGGGGCCGGTGAGCAGCAGCACGTCGCCGGGCGACACGGCGACGGCCAGTTGGTGCGCGAGGGCTTTCGTGTCCTCCAGCGCGGCCAGTGTGAAGCGGCTGTTTTTAAAAATGCTTAAAGCCACTGTGTTGCAGCTTTCTTATTTTTTTTGCCGTGAGGCCCCACACCGTGCCCGCCTTCCGGCGCGGGTCGGTGGAAGCCATCCGCCCCACCGGCGTGACGCCTGCCGGTTTTTCTCCCCGCCAGGCCACCAGCCACAGGCCGTCTTCGCCGCCGGTCAGGGCGTAATAAGGAGAGAGAAAGCGGCCCCGTTGTTTGGGGGCGGGCAGGTGTTCCAGGTCCAGTTCCGCCACCAGTTTCGCCCAACCGGCCAGCTTGCCAGAGTCTTTCACCAAGCTGTCGCTGATGTCGGTCATGGCCAGCACCTGCGGGGTGTGGATGAGATTTTTTGCCAAGGCGTAATCGGGTTGTGGCCTGCGATAGGCAAGGCTTTGGGCTGGGGCGAGGCGTTTGTTTTCCCGTTTGGCTGTTTGCATTTTTTCCAGCGCCAGGGCTGAGCGGCCCGGCACGCCGGTGACACCCAACTGGTCGCCGGGCAAAAGTTTTTTCAGGTCAAAGGACCGCACCTGTTCGCCCATCACGGTCACGTCCAGCGTGATGGCAGGCCCCCGTGTGGTGTCGCCGCCTATCAGCGCCATGTCTGCCGCAGCAAAGGCTTTGGCCACACCCCTGGCCAACTGACGGACCACGGCGGGCGGGGTTTTTTTGGGGAGCGAGAGGGAAATCAGACCAAACCGGGGCAGCGCGCCCATGGCGTACAGGTCCGGCGCAGCCAGCGAAACCGCCCGCCAGGCGGCTTCTTCGGCAGAGCACAAAGAAAGGTCAAAGTGGGTGCCCTCCACGGAAAGATCCACCGACACCACCAGGGGGTTTTTAATCTGGATGACTGCGGCGTCCAGTCCCGCGCTGATGAGCAGGCCCGGTTTCGCAGCCCGGCCCACACCGGCGGCCTTGAACATGGTCTGGATGATTTCTTCCTCGGTCATGGTTAAACGCCGTATCGGTCCACCAAAATGATTTTATATCCTGCCTCTTGGCAGCACCCAGAGCCAGAGGCCATGGATGGCCGTTTCCGCCGCCGGTAAAGAACGGCTGGGGATGTGGTGAAAGAATTTCTCAGCATCAGGATTATGGCGGGTCTTTTCTGCTTTATGGGGTGGTCTTTACCGTGCGAACCCCACCCCGGCTGTTTCGCGCTTCGCGCTCAGGCAGGCGAGACGCCCGCCCTACTAAGTCGCGCCGCTTGTCGCGCCCGGCAGCATCAACATGCTGCCGCTCCCCCAAAAGACCTCCCGCGACAATTGCAAGGTTTCACGGATGAAACCGGTGAACCAGAAGATATAAGCTGGGTTGGCTCATTTTGCTTCTCGGCCAAGTATTTTTCATGTCTATATATATGTGAATATTGACTAACAGGGTGTTGAGAAAGTCCATCCTGGCCTTTCTCAACCCATTTTGCTCAAGCAAGGCTCTCGCAAAATGGCGCTTTTGCAGGGGTTTTTGGAACCCCTGCAAGCGGTAAAATCCATCCATGGATTTTCAGGGTGTTTATCAACACCCTGCTGATGCGTTAGACTCTTTTGGCTTTTGGACCCCCATGCTTGATCTGCAAAAAGTAAAAATTGGCGATTTGCTGGTGAATGCCGGTGTCATCACCGAGGCGCAACTCAGCCAGGCCATCAATGTGCAGAAAAGCACGGGCGACAAGCTGGGCAAGGTGTTGGTGAACCTGGGCTTCGCCACCAACGAGCAGATCGGTAACCTGCTGGGTGAGCAGCACGGGCGGGAATATCTGGACCCCCTGGAACTGGAAATGGACACCAAGGTGTTCAACCTGTTCCCCGAACCCTTCATGAAAAAACACAGCGCCGTGGCCGTGCGGCTGGAGAACGACCGCTTGCATGTGGCCATGATCAACCCCAACGACATGGCGGCCATCGAGGAAATGCGCCTGCTGACGGGTTACCGCATCAAGCCCTTTGTGGCCACCAGCGACAGTTTGCAGGCCCTCATGAGCCAGGGGGGCAAGCTGGAGGAACGGGTTGGCAAAACCCTGGATGAAATTGACGTGGCCTTTGGCAAGGCCGAAGACGACGAGGGCAATTTTGACGAGGACGTGGGGGAAGACAACCTGGAGGACGCCCCCATCGTCAAGCTGGTGAACCAGATTCTTTTTGAGGCCATTCGCCAGGAATGCACCGACGTACACGTGGAGCCGGCCCGCCGCGACAGCCGTGTGCGATTTCGCATAGACGGCCTGCTGAGGGACATCATGAATGTGCCCAAAAAGGTGCAGGGGGCGGTCATCAGCCGCATCAAGATTCTTGCCGACCTCGACATCTCCGAAAAACGCGCCCCGCAGGATGGCCGCTTCAGCACCCAGATGGAAGGCAAGAGCTATGACGTGCGCGTGAGCACCATGCCCACCAACTATGGTGAAAAATGCGTGATGCGTATTCTGGACCAGGGCAAGGCCATGATGGGCCTGAGCCAGCTTGGGCTGGACCAGCACGACTATGACGTGCTCATGAAAATGGTCACCCGGCCCTATGGCGTGGTGCTGGTGACCGGCCCCACCGGCAGCGGCAAAACCACCACCCTCTATTCCATCATCCACGAAATCAACAAGCCCGACATCAACATCAACACCATCGAAGACCCCATCGAATACAAACTCGACGGCGTGAACCAGACCCAGGTGCATGAGCGCGCCGGGGTCACCTTCGCCACCGGCCTCAGGGCGCTTTTGCGGCAAGACCCGGACATCATTCTGGTGGGCGAAATCCGTGATCAGGAAACGGTGAACATGGTGCTCAACGCCAGCATGACCGGCCACCTTGTGTTTGGCACCCTGCACACCAACGACGCCCCCACCGCCGTGGCCCGCATGCTGGAGCTGGGCGCCAGCCCGTTCATTCTCGCCAGCACGCTCAACGGCGTCATCGCCCAGCGGCTGATTCGCAAGGTGTGTACCCACTGCAAATCCACTTATCAGCCCACGATTGAAGAACTCAACGAACTGCGCAAGGTAGAGAGCGACGAGTTCATGAACCTGAGCGTGGGCGGGGGCTGCAAGGTGTGCAACCAGTCGGGTTACAAGGGCCGCACGGCGGCCATGGAAATCATGACCGTGACGGGGCGTATTTCGGACATCATCATGGAGCGCACCAGCAGCCGCCATTTGCGCAATCTGGCGCGGGAAGAAGGCATGCGCACGCTTTATGAAGCGGGCCTGACCAAAGTGGTGAAGGGCATGACCACCTACAAGGAACTGGCTCGCGTGGTGCCGTCTGAGGACGACTGAGCATGGCCACCTTTGCTTATACCGGGGCCACCGCCAGCAAAAAAGTGGTGAAGGGCACCATTACCGCCGACAGCCTGGACGCCGCCAAAAAGGCCCTGCTCACCAAAAAGATCAAGGTCACTGAAATCAAGGAAGCGGTGAAGGAAAAGGCCAAGGTCGAAAAAAAAGAGCCTGTCTTCCGCAACCTTGAGAAACGCAAAGTCAACCCCAACGCCCTGGTGATCTTCACCCGCCAGTTGGCCACGCTGGTGGGGGCCGGGGTGCCCTTCAGCCAGTCGCTCAATACGCTGCAAGAGGCCAGCACCGATCCGGTTCTGGCGCAGATTATCGGCAAGGTTTATCTGGACGTGGCCGGGGGCATGCCGCTGTATCAGGCCATGGAGAAATATCCCAAGACTTTCGACAAGGTGTTTGTGAGTCTGGTGATGGCGGGTGAAGAGGGCGGCATTCTCGAAACCGTGCTCCTGCGCCTGGCCAGTTATTACGAGAAACAGAAAAAGGTGCGGGCCGCCATCAAAAAGGCCATGACCATGCCCATCGTGACCCTGGTGGTCACCGGTGTGGCGGTGTCGTTCATGATGATTTATGTGGTGCCCATGTTCCAGAACCTCTATGCCCAGGTCACCCTGCCGCTGCCCACGCGCATCGTGGTGTTTGTGAGCGACAGCATCCGCACCAAGTGGTTTATCCTGTTCCCCGGCATCATCGGCACGGTGGTTTTCACCAAACGTTTTTTGGCCACGGCGGCGGGCAAAGACCTCACCGACAGGCTGAAGCTGAAAATCCCCGTGTTCTCGGAACTGTTCGAAAAATCTTACATGGCCAGTTTCAGCATGACGCTGGCGAGCCTGCTTTCCAGCGGTCTGCCCATCGTGCGCAGCCTCGAAATCTGCATCGGCGTGCTGGACAACAACCTGCTCACCAAGGCCATCAACAACTCCATCGCCTCCATTCAGGGGGGCGACACGCTGAGCGGGCCGCTGGAAGACAGCGGTTATTTTCCCAAGGTGCTCACCCGCATGATTGCCGTGGGTGAAGAAACCGGCAACGTGGACGGCATGCTGGAAAAAGCCGCCGAGTTGTATGAGCAAGAAGTGGAAACCGCCGTGGGCACACTCACCGCCGTGCTGGAACCCATGATGACCGTGGGTGTGGGCGGCATCATCGGCGTGATCATGATGGCCATGTACCTGCCGATGTTTGGCATGATGGACGCCATGAAGGGCAAATAGCAGCGGAGGCGGTTGTCCGCTTTTATGGTGGATTAAAAGCACTTTCCCTCGCATCGCCATACCCGTTCCTTAATAATTGGCCCCATGAACCCCCGACGACTGGCTCTTTTTTCCTTGTGCTTTTTTGCGCCCGCGCTGGCCATGGCCAAGACCCCCTGCGACACCGCCAAGGTGTTTCAGGTCAAGGATCGCGCCGACCTGCTCACCGGCCCCAAGGCCGATGGCCGGGTGGGGGATTTCAAGCTGTGCAACAGCAAGATCAGCGTGGTGGTGGAAGGGGCGCGTTACAGCAATGGTTATCACCCCTATGGCGGCATGGTGGTGGACCTGACGCCCACATCGGGCAATGTCATGGACCTGTATGACAAGGCTTTTCCCCTCATCAGCAGCGGCGGCAACATTTTTGGCCTGCGCACGCTGGAGGCGAAATCGGTGAAGGCCGTGCAGGGCAAAGGCGAAGCCCGGCTGGTGGTGGAAACCGTAGACTCGCCCTTTCCCGTCATTGAGAGTTATTTCAACCGCAACATTCCGCCTCACGGTTTCAGCATCACCATCGAATATGTGCTCAAAGATGGCGAGTCTGAACTGCGCACCATTCTCAAACCCCGGCACCAGAAAAAAGGCATGGCCATGGTGGGCATCGGCATGGGGTTTTTCGCCGGTGACGGGCTAAACCTCGTCGCCCCAAAATATGGTTACAGCACCCACCAGATGGTGCACAACAAGGTGGATTATCTGGCGGCCACCACCAGCGGCGTGAGTTATGCCTGGGTAGCGCCCAAACGTTCGTTCACCCCCATTTTTCCCTACAACACGTCCATCTTCGGGGGCTACCAGGATTTGCAGGTGCCCGCTGGGGGCGGCAAGGAGTTTGTGCTGCACACGCTGGTGGGGCAGGGGGGGCTGGAGGAAATCCGTCAGCGGGCCGAGAGCATCCGTTTTGGCCAGCCCCCGGCGGCGGTGGCCCCGGTGAGTGCGCGGGTGAACCGGGCCAAGGGCAGCCTGGGCGACTGCGCGGGCGTGCCGGTGTATGTGCTCAAAAAAGAAGGCGGCGCGGAGTCTTTTTTTTCCATGGCGCGGCTGGCGAAAAACTGCGAGGTGCGCCTGTCGCTGCCCGCCGGTGAGTGGCGGGTGGTGGCGGCGGAAAAAGGCATCGGGGCCTGGGGAGACAGCGCGCTGAAAACCGATGGCGTGAACGCTGCGGGCATGACGCTGCAACGCCCGCCCACCGGTTATCTGCGTGTGGAGCCGATGGAAAAAGGCAAAAAAGGGCCGCAGCCTGCGGTGTATACCGTGGCCCCCAATTTTGAGTGGCCCGACCTGCCCGCCGCCGTGGGCATGGGCACCCGCGTGAACGGCTACGCCGACATCGTGCCCCAGGGCTACGCCGCCAAAAACATGTTGTTCCGCACCGGGGATTACACCGTGCGCATCAACCGGGGTTACGCCTATGGCGTCACGTCTTCCTCAGTAAAAATTCCGCCGGGCCAGACGGTGAAACACGCCCCGGTGATGACCCGCGCTTTTGATCACCCCGGCTGGCAGTCGGCGGACCTGCACATGCACTTCATGCCCAGCATGGACAGCGACCACACCATCGAAGACGGACTGATGGCGGCCCTGGGTCACGGCCTGGATATTGCGGTGGCCACTGATCACAACATCGTCACCGACCCCATGCCCGCCATCCGCAAGCTGGGCATTGGCAAGGACATGCTGGGCGTGACGGGCATTGAAATGACCACCTACAGCACTGGGCACTTCAACATTTTTCCCCTTCAGTTCAAGCAGGACGGCCTGAACCACGGCTGGGACATTCCCAACTGGCACCTGCTGATTGTGCCGGAGCTTTTTGAGCGCATGAGAAAGCTGCACGGCGAGGACATCCTGGTGCAGATCAACCATGGCCGGGGGGGCAAGGGGGGGTTTTTTGACGGCGCGAAACTGGACCCGGAAACCGGCGTGCCGGGGGACAAAAAACTGTTTCCCGACAACCTGCGGTTTGACCTCATGGAACTGCTGAACGGCCCCCACCGCGACCGCATGGGCCAGTTGCTGCGGGACTGGGCCAACTTCATGAACCAGGGCCGCCGGGTGGTGATGACGGGGGTGTCGGACAGCCACGAATACACCTCCATGGACACCGCCTTTTGCCGCACCTATGTGCTGACGGGCAAAGCCAGACTCTCGCAGGTGAGCATGAAGGATTTCACCACGGCGCTGCGCAAGGGCAGGGCGGTGGTGAGTTGTGGCCAGTTCATGGACATGCTGGCGCTGAAAAACGGCAAGCTGGCGGGCCGCCTGGGCGACACCGTGAGCGCCAAAGACGGCAAGGCCCAGGTGAAAATCACCATCAAGGCGGCGGACTGGATTGGCGCAGAGAAGCTGGACATTCTGGTAAATGGTCGCGTGCCCGTGAAAACCATCGACATTCCCCAGGGCAAGGGGCCGGTGAACTTCACCACCATCGTGGACCTGAAGCTGGACCGCGACAGTTATGTTTATGCCGTGGCCACCAGCCACAAACCCCTCAGCCCCTTTTATTTTGGCGAGGCCACCGCCATCACCAACCCCATCTTTTTTGACGTGAACGGCGATGGCAAATGGACGGTGAAGTGACCCGTCTGGCGGCTTTGGCGGTGGGCTGAAATTCCGCGCAGCCACTGGCGGAAAAACACAGGAGCAAATTGTTGTTGCCACTGGCGGGCTTCTTTGACCCAGCCATTTTTGCGGGCTGTTTCAAAAGCGGCGGCGTAGTTCTTGAGGTAGTCCGGCGGCAGATAGACAAACTGGCCCTGAAAAGCCACAAAAAACCATTTGGCCGGACCAAGGCCGGGGTCGCGGTGGGCGCTCAGCAGATAGTCCCCGATTTTTTTCGCCACGGGCATGGAAACGCCCTTTCGCAGCGACAGCATCACCAGGGGTTGTTGTTTGAGGCAGGCGAGGGGGTGGATGTCCCGAAAGGCCCCCTTCAACGCACGGGTATAGGTGTAGCCCTGCCAGGTGTCGTGCAGCACGTCCACCTTGCCGTCTACCAGCGACTGATATTGGGTTTTGGGGTCGTCTTCAAAGGTGAAGCTGCCAAAGAACTTCCAGAGCGGTGCATTGACACCGGCCCCCGCCAGAATGTGG
>CAYJOG010000095.1:0-8600 GCA_964371695.1 uncultured bacterium | reverse complement strand
CGTTGGCGGTGTCAAACCGCAGCCAAGTCTGCGTGGCCAGCGTGCCAGAGTAGGTGAGCGTTGCGCCGGTGGCGTCAAAATCGCAGATGGAG
The DNA here is from genome assembly GCA_964371695.1 of uncultured bacterium. Lineage (GTDB taxonomy): Bacteria > CAYJOG01 > CAYJOG01 > CAYJOG01 > CAYJOG01 > CAYJOG01. The sequence continues at coordinate 8,508 of CAYJOG010000095.1, read as the reverse complement.
CGCAACCGCCCGGCGTTGCCCGTTATGGTGATGCTGCCGGAGATGTTCCAGTCATAACCGGTGGTGAGGCAGCCCATGCGGCCATCGGTGTAGGTGACCACGGCGGTGCTGGCCACGGTGAAGTTGCTGTTGTACACGTCAATGCCATAACCCAGGCCGTCGATGATGCCGTGGATTTCCGTGAGGCCATTCGTGCCCGTCACGTCAACGTCGCCGGTTTGCTCCAGCTCTTCGCCCGCAGGCACATACAGACCAATGGCCCCCAGGCCGCCAATGGCGCTGTCGCCCACGGTGATCAGGTTCGCCGCCCCGTTGGTCCAGGGCAGGTTGCCGTCGCCGGTGTGGGCCACCTGCACGTCGCCGTTGTTGATGGGCGTGGCAGTGTCGCTGCGCACAATCAACTTGCCCGCGATGAAGTGAAGGTCGGCGTGGGAAAGACCGTCGGACTTGTAGACGATGGCGTCCCGCACATTGTTGGTGCCGTCGTCGTACCACAATGTGATGACCTGACCGCTGGTGGCCGAAAGGGTGATGCTGTAGGGGGTGGTGTTGGTGGTGTAGGTGCCGGTGAGAATGCCATCCACGGCATAGGAGATGTTGGAGGTGCCGTCGAAATTGCCGTTGAGGGTGAGCGCGCTGGTCCAGTTGATGGCATAACCGGGGTCCTGACTCTCGTTGCCATCGCCAATGCCCGCGCCCGACGCGCCGTTCATGGTGATCACCCCCACCGCCGGGCCAACGGTGGTGATATTCAGCGCCGTGGCGTCAAAACTGTGTCCCGTGAGAGTCACGGTGAGGCCCACCGCAAAACGCAGATACGTGCCGGTGCCGCCCGTCCAGTTCACATAGTTGAAGTTGGTGATGGTGCCTGCGGTCTTGTTCCATCCGCTGGCGTCAGCCCCACTGAAGTCCAGGTTCACCACGTCCAGCGTGGCCCCGGCGTCGTTCCAGGTGAAGGTTCCCGACGCGGCGCTCACCGCGCCCCCCACTGCGTTGCTGCGGAAGGTGCCGCCCGACAGCGTCACCACCGCGCCGTTGTTCAGCACGATGGGGCGGCCGTTGAGGTCCAGGGTGCCACTGCTCATGGTGAGGCCGTTGCTGATGGACAGCGTGGTGGCGGCGGCGATGGAGGCCACCTGGCCGGTGTTCTGGATTTCCAGGTTGTAATAACCGCTGCCCCAGGCCTGGATGGTCTGCGCTGCGGCGGTGTTGCCATAACGCACCGTGCCGCTGCCCGTGAGCGTGGCGGTGCCCGGCGCACCCACCGTGCCGTTGAGGCGCAGGTTGCCCGTGCCCACAAACTGCACATGCCCCCCCACCCCGCCGTTGGTGTTGAAGGCCCCGTTGGCGGTGAAGATGCCGCCGTTGCCAATGAGCATGTTGGCGTCGTTGTCCAACGTGGTAACGCCCGTCACGGTGAACTGGCCGGTGTTCACGTTCAGAATGCGCGTGGCGGCGTTGTCCCAGTTCATGGCGCCGGCCACGGTCACGGAATTCGCGCCGATGTCCACCGTGCCGTCCTGCACACGAAAGTTCCCCCCCACCGTGAGGTTGCCCAGCAGGTTGAGGGTGCGTGCGTTGGTGCCGATGTAAGTAAAGTGCCAGTAGTTCTGGCCGTTTGGGTTGAAGTTGGTGGTGGCGGCGTTGTTGCGCAGGCGAAAGGTGCCGTTGGTCATGTTCACCGTGCCCACCGTGATGTTGAACCCCAGAAAGTCGATCAGGCCGTTCTGGTTCATGGTGAAGGTGGATCCCGTGCCGTCAAAAATGCCCGTCCAGGTGTTCATCAGGAACGTACCCGCGCCGGTGTAATTGGCGGTGCCCGAAAAGGTGATGTTGTTGTCGCCCCGGAACACCCCCGTGCTGCTCACGTTGAGCGCACCCCTGAAGGTGATGGGCCGGGTGGCCATCAGATAACCCGAGCCGATGTTCACCACGCCGGTGGTGGACACACTGAGTTCGCCGCTGAACTGGGCCGGGGCCGCGCCGGTGCCGTAGTTGCCCATGGCGAGGGTGCCCTCAATCAGGTTCACACCGGCGGTGTAGAGGTTCTGGAAACGCTCGGTGGGGGTCCAGGTGTGGCCGACGGGCACATGGATGATGGTGGCGTTGGCGTTGGCCAGTTGCAGATAACCAGGGGTGAAGATGAAGGGGAGGTCTCCATCGGCGGAAATACCCCGGCTGGTGCTGATGTCCGCATCGGTGATGGCCCCGCCGTCTGACCGGATGCGCATGACGCTCTGGGAAATATCCAGACCCGACATGTCTGCGCCGGTGGCGATGGTGACCAACGCGCCGGGGTTGGTGGTGGGCAGGTTGTCGTCATCGTAATAGAGCAGGATCGTTTCACCGGCAGTGACAGTGATGCCCGAAAAGGAGTAGGTGGCCCCTGAGGTGGTGGCCTGATAAATGCCGCCCACATAAAGAGTGATGTTCACCGCCGCGTTGCTGCTGGCGCCGCTCAGGTTGACCACGGCGGCCTTGGCCCGCTGCTGGGCCGTTCCCAGCAACACACTCAGCAACAAAAGCAGCAGGCGCAGGTGGCTTAAACAACCCCCACGGCAAAGCGCTGAAAAACCTTTAGATGAGCCCATGTTCACTCCTGTTGACAAAAAAGGTAGATGATTGGTCATTTTAAACTGTTTGATAGAGGTGGTAATCAGAAATGAACAAGCTAGCAATTTTGTTGCCATGGCTAAATTTTCTTGGGCACTCCCAAAACAAACATTTTAGCCCCCAACAGTGACGCATAATCTTTAAAAACAACACCAGCGATTAATTCTAAACTTAATGAAAAGCGCTATTTTGCTTGATTTTTTGCTGAAAAATGTTGTTTTTGTCACCTTTGTGCCGAGTGTTTACGGCCAGATCTGCGTAATTCTATCGAATGAGCCTTTTTGGGCAGCCGCATGAACCAGGCGACAGCTTTGTTAAGAAAAACTACTTAATCGAACAGAATAGTCCGTAGCATTTCTTTCCAAAGCCCCCATCCGACAAAAATTAAACGCTCACTGCGGCAACCCTGCAACAGCAGGCGGCCTTTGGAAGGTGGAAGGTGGGAAACGGGAGGCGGGAGGCGGGAAGTCGGCAAAAAAAGAACCCCGCCGCCTCCCGGCGTCCCGCTGTCTCCCGACGTCATTCCCGCGAAAGCGGGAATCCAGTTGAAGCAAAAAAACCACACCTTTTTCCTTTTTCTGTTTTCTTTCAGTGGGGCGGGCCAGCTATCGCCTTTGCTCGGCCAAATGCCCCAATGGGCATCTGGAAAGATTCCTCGCAAACTCCCGCCCGCCATTAAAAAAAAGGTTTTTTGTCTTATTTGCTCAGGCGGGCGGGGACGCCCGCCCCACTACCAAAAGGAAGAAGGATTTTTGCTTGTGCTTTTATCTGGATTCCCGCTTTCGCGGGAATGACGCCGTTTTCTTTTTTTGACTTCCATCCACCCACCGACAACTCCCGACTTCCAACTTCCCTTAAACTCCCTCCATGCGCGAGCGTTTTCTGCGAGGCTTCCGCACCTTTGCGGTGGGGTGTCTGGGGCATCTGCCCCGGCCGCTGGCGGGGCCAGTGTCGGTGCTGCTGGGCAACCTGTTCATGGGGCTGGACAAGAGGGGCCGCAGGCGGGGACTGGCCAACATGGCGCGGGTGGGTGTGGGGGCGGATGAGCGCGAGCGCGAACAGCTTCTGCGGCGGATGTATCACCACCTGGCGCTCACGGTGCTGGAGATTCTGTGGAACCACCGCCACCTGAAACACTGCCTGGATCATCTCGAAATCGTGGGGAAAACAGACTATGACGCCGCCCTGGCCCAGGGCCGGGGAATCCTGGGAATTTCCATGCACTATGGCAACTGGGAATACACCGGCACCGCCATGGGGCTGCTTTATCCTGGCACCGGCACCATTGTGCGCGAGCAGCCCGACCAGGGCCTGGACGCCCTGTTGTGGCAACAGCGCAGGGCCGGAGGGCTGGTGCTTTTTCCCAACACCAAAGAGCAGGCCGCGCCCATGGCCGAGCACGTGAAAAAGGGCCACATGCTGGGCATTCTCATGGACGTTTACGCCACCCGCGAGCACCCAGCCGTGCCTTTTCTGGGGGTGCCCACCCCCACGTTTCTTGGCCCGGCGGCCCAGGCGCGGGACTATGGCTGTCCGGTGTTCCTGATTTATGACGAACGGCTGAAACCTTTTCATCACAAGCTGCATCTGGTGGGGCCGCTGCCCATCACCTGGACAGAAGACCGTCAGGCAGACCTGCTGCGGGTGACGGCGATGTTCAACGAAGCCCTCTCACAGCGCATTCTGGAAAAACCGGAACAGTGGTTGTGGATACAGAAACGCTGGAAAGAAAACCTGACGCCGCAGGGGCATGGCGTAACCTTAGAGCCTGTTTGAAAAGTCCATCGTGGACTTTTCAAACCCAACGACAGCGGGGGCAAAACCCCTTACCGCCAGGGTATGGTTTCCTGCACAAAAACGCCGATCTCGTGAATGGCCTTGCGCGCCTGGGGCAACGTGGCCCCAAACACATGCCACACATGAAAACACCCTTCATACACGTTCAACGTCGCCGTCACGCCGTCCCGCTCGGCGTTCCTGGCCATTTTCTGGGCATCGGGAAAATCAACGTCTTCCGTTGCCCCGTGAATAAGCAGCGGCGGCAGGCCCGTGAGGTCGGCGTACACCGGTGAAATCAGGGGATGATCCATGGCTTCACCGGCGGCATACCACACCGCCGGGTCGTTGTGTTCTCCGGCCACCAGATCGGCCCACGGACACAACAACACCCCCGCCCCTGGCTGCGGCATGCCCAGCTCCCGCAGGCGCACCAGCGTGGCCGCTGTCAGCCCGCCGCCTGCCGAGTCGCCCATGATCACCAAGCTTTGGGGCGGCACACCGTTTTCATAGAGCCAGCGCACCGTGTCCACGGCGTCTTCCAGCGCCGCCGGAAAAGGAAACTCCGGCGCAAGGCGGTAATCAATACCCAGCGCCCTGGCCCGGCACGCCAGCGCCAACCGGCCTATCAGGCTCTGGTGCGTTTCAACACCACCATAAACATAGGCCCCGCCGTGCAGATAAAGCAGCGTGCGGTCCTGCGCTTTTTGGGGTGTGAACCACCGGCCCGGCACGGGGCAATCTGCGGCGTCTTCTTCTCTTACTCCCGCCGGTTTGGGCAACAGACCCGCCCCCTGAATCATCTGCCGACGGTCGGTTTCGACATCCTGCGGAAAAACCTTCTCCAGCCAGCCACGGGTGTTCATCAGTGTGCGGTGCAAACGCAGTGGGAGTGACATGGCTCAAGATTAGCAGGCTGTTCGCCCGTTGATAAAATCCAGGACAGACTTTATCAATACCGCCCCTTGTGTTTGAGCAAAAGCAGGCTCTGGCGGCGGTTGGTGGCCACGGGGGCGTAGTTTTGCAGCATCCACGTCAGCACGCTTTGTGAGCGCACCATGGCGGTCTGGCTGTCGCGGTCGATCAGCAGAAAATCCGGCGGGTCTTTTTCCAGCACTTTCAAAAAGACCTCGCGGTCTATCAGGCTGGCGAACAGGCTCACGTCAAACCGGTTGAAACCCCGCCACAGTTGCAGGCCCGGTTTTTCAAAGAGCGCCTGGGCCACCAGGTCCGGCTCGCCATAGAGCGTGGGGCGGGGGCCTTCGTGTCGCAGGGCCGCCAGCAGGGGCCTCAGCCGCACGGGGCGCTGCCAGCGGTCCACCTGCCAGCGCAGGCTCAGCGCCAGATGAAACAGCAGGGCCGCCAGCGCGAGCACCAGTGTATTGCGCAGGGGCGCTGGCCCGGCGGGGGCCAGGGGCGGTTCAGCCTCTGGCGCGGGGGCCGGTGTGTCTGCTGCGGCGCTCAGCCCCGCCTGCTGAAACACCACCAGCGCGCCAATGGCCATGAGCAGCAGCGTGGGCACGAAACGGGTTTCGGAGACCAGATGCCCCTTGAGAAAAAACACCAGCCCCATCACCGGCCCCAGGCCAAAGGCCAGCATCAGGCCCACACGCCGGGCCATGGGCGCGGGCGCGCCAGTCCGCTGCTGGAACCATCCCTGCCAGGACCCCAGCAGGGCGGCGAGGGGCACCGCCCCCGCCAGCAGCAGGTTCAGCAGAATCAGCGGCAGGCCCTGCTGCACAAACACCTTCACCCAATGAAACCGGATGACCGACAGTTGCCAGCCCTGAAAATGCTGCACCCACACCGGCCCCAAAATCAGCCCCACCGCCAGCAACACACTCAGCAGCCAGCGCCACCAGCCTTTGGGATAAATCACCAGAAAGGCCAGCGAAATCAGCAGGCCGTGGGGCAGCGCACCGCCCCGGCACATGGCCGCCATGGCCACACCCGACCCCACCAGCCAGCCGTTGCCCCGCACCAGACCCAACGCCGCCAGCGACAGATAAAACACCACGTCGGCCATGCCCTCAAACCCCATGGCCAGATCCAGCACAAAGGGGTGGAACATCACCAGCAGGCCCACCAGCGCCGGGGCCAGACCCCTCAGGCCCGCCTCTCTGGCCGATCGGGCCATGAGCAGCGCCGCCAGCGTGAGCAGCAGGCGGCTATAAAGCGTCAGCCCCCACAGGCCCCAGCCCTGGCCCCACACCCACTTGGCAAAGGGCGCGGCGGTGACCAGAAAGAGATGCCCCTCGGTGTGTACAAAATTGCCCCCATAGGGCCGTGCGCCGCCCACCATCTGCCACAGGGCGAGGGCGTGTTCTCCCCAGCCCTGGGGCGTGACACCGCCGGTGCGCCCCGCCATGCCCAGCAGCCAAAAGCAGGCCACACCGGCCAGCAGCAGCAGCACCGAGAGGCGGTTGGTTTGGGTGTCAGGGTTCTTGGTGGTCATGTTCCATCCTCAATACGAATAACCTGCCGTCATTGCCGCAAAAGCGGGAATCCAGGTAAAACAAAAAACTGGTGGCGCAGGCATCTTGCCTGCGTAAAGCAAAAAGCACCACCCCTTTCCCGTGCTTTGGGCGGAAAAAAGAACTGTGGTTTTTTGCTTTTGTAAAAACCCCTCACCCCAACCCTCTCCCCAGTGGGGGAGAGGGGGTCGGGGGAGCGTCCCGGTGGATAACTCAAATCCAACCGGCGTAAGGGCGGTATGCGTTCAGGATTTCGCATTTGAAAGTCAGGCGTGTTTACCCCCTCTCCCCCACTGGGGAGAGGGTTGGGGTGAGGGGTCAACAAAGAAGCGAAACCAAATTTTTTTAAGGCAGGAGTTTTTTTGCCCCGGCTCTACCGCGCCACTTTTCCGGCCAGTCGCGACATGGCCTGGGCCAGTTCCTCCAGACGAAAAGGCTTGGGCAGGTATTCCATGTGGTTGTCCTGCCGGGCCAGCTCCTCTGGCTTCTGCTGGCTGAAGCCCGTACACAGCAGCACCGGCAGCGTGGGGTTCACCTCGCGCATGAGATGCAGGGTTTCGTGGCCGTCCATGCCCGGCATCACCATGTCCATCACCACGGTGGTGAAGCGCCCCTCGTGGGCCACAAAGGTTTCCAGCGCCGCCAGTCCGTCAGCACACGTGAGCACTTCATAACCCAGCTCGGTGAGCACCTCCTGACACAGTTCGCGGATGTGCGCTTCGTCATCCACCACCAGCACGCGGCCAGCGCCCTGGGGCATGGCGGCGGTGGCCACCGGGGCGGCGGGGGCGGCCTGTGTCACCAGCGGCAGAAAAATCTCGAACGTGGTGCCCTTGCCCGGCTCGCTGTGCAACTGGATGTCGCCGCCGTGGGTCTTGACCGTGCCATAGACCGTGGCCAGCCCCAGGCCCGTGCCCTCGCCCACGTCCTTGGTGGTGAAAAACGGCTCGAAACACCGGCTGCGGGTTTCCTCGGTCATGCCCAGGCCGTTGTCCTGCACACACAGGTGCAGCCAGGCCCCCGGCCTGAGGGCCTGGGGGTCATGGGCCGCCCCCGGCTCCACCACCACGTTGTCGGTGCGAATGCTCAGCTCGCCCCCGCCGGGCATGGCGTCAGACGCGTTGATGGACAGGTTCAGCAACATGCTCTCAAGCTGGGCCGGGTCTCCCAGCACGGTGGTTTCCTTTGCCAGCAGCGACAGGCGCACCGTCACCCGGCGGTCCACACAGTGATCCAGCAGGCCCGCCACGCCATCCACCACCCCGTGAAAATCCACCGGCATCAGTTGCTGGCTGCCCTTGCGCGAAAAACTCAGCAGATGCTCTGTGAGGTCGGCGGCCCGGCTGGCGCAGCGCAAAATGGCGCTGGTGGATTTTTCGAGTTTTTCTTCGCCAGACACGCGCTGGTGCAACAGCTCGGCATATCCCTGAATGCCCACCAGCAGGTTGTTGAAATCGTGGGCAATGCCCCCCGCCAGCCGCCCCACGGCTTCCATCTTCTGCGACTGGCGCAACTGGTCTTCTTTTTGCCGCAGGGTTTCCTCGTTGCGTTTGCGGCGCGAAAGATCCCACACCGTCACCACCCGCGCCGGTTTGCCCTGATACAACAGCTCCTTGGCGGCCATTTCCACGGGCACCTCAAAACC
>CAYJOG010000094.1:7992-8730 GCA_964371695.1 uncultured bacterium | reverse complement strand
TAGGTGCGGTGTCCCCACCGCACTATGACAGCAGCGATGGGGACATCGCTGCTACGCATTTTAAGTCGAATGAACCACTAGAAATATATCCGCCGGGCTTCGTCGTTGACCCACCGGATGGCCGCCGCCGGGATTTTGGGTTGTCGGTGGATGTCCAGCAGGCCGTTGTCTTCCTGATGAGTGTCGTAGAGTTGTGTGTAGCAGTAACCCCGCAGGTGACCGGCCCGGGCGATGTCCAGGGTGTAGTCGCGGAACACGGCCTCCATGCCGCCGGTGAGGCCCGGCAGGCTGGGGTAATAGGGCCAGCCGCCGTATTCCGAAATGATCATCGGCTCGCCCCGCCAGGCAAAACCCGGCGCATAGGCGCTCACCACCCCCAGGCCCGGCAGGGGTCTGAAAATCTGGTCTTTGAAGTTCGCCACCAACTGGCCGGGGTCTTTCAGCCGCTGGTAATAGTCTCTGGCCTGGGCGGGCGTGGCCAGGTAGTGATGCAGGTCCAGCACGTCGGTGGTGGTGTGTTCAAAACCGCTGTTGTCCACCACCAGACGGGTGGGGTCCTGGGTTTTGGTGAAGTGATACAGCTCTTCGACAAATTCCCGCTGGGTGGTGTCGAAACTGACAAGCGGCGCGCCCCAGCTTTCGTTGACGGGCACCCAGGTGATGATGCTGGGGTGGCCCCGGTCGCGGTCCAGCAGGGTGCGCCACTCTCTCAGCAGGTTTTCGCGCTGAGGTTTGCAG
>CAYJOG010000094.1:0-7982 GCA_964371695.1 uncultured bacterium | reverse complement strand
GATAGGCGCTGGGCATTTCGGCCCAAAGCAGCAGGCCCAGGGCGTCGGCGGCGGCATGAAACCGGGGGTCTTCGGCCTTGGCGTGCATGCGCAGGCCGTTGAAACCAAGGTCTTTGCTCACCGACACGTCGCGCCAGAAATCCTCAGCTCCGTTGGGTGGCGTACACAGCCCGCCCTCGAAATAACCCTGGCACAGGGCCATCTGCTGAAACAGTTCCGCGTTGTTGAGAAAAATGCGGTCGCCCCGCGCCTCGATGGTGCGCAGGCCTATGTAACCAAACAGTTCGTCCGCTTCGCCCGCGCCTGTCACGGTGAACCGCAGGGGATAAAGATGGGGTGAGTCCGTGCTCCAGAGGGCTGGGTGGGGCAGTGGCAGGGGCGGCAGGTCCACGGTCATGCGGTCCTGTTTTTTGTGAACGGTGAGAGAGGTTTTGAGCACTTCGCCACCGGGTTGTGTGAGATGAGCGGTGAGCACACAGCGCCCCGCACCCCCCGCCAGCGTCACGCCCAGGCTGAGCGCGCCCTCTCTGGCAGACCAGTGGCTGGTGTAACGCTCGGCATAAATCTCACCGACTTTTTCCAGCCACACGGGTTGCCACACGCCGCTGGTGGGGGGGTAAAACACCAGCACCCCCTGATTGAGCAGCGACTGTTTGCCCCGGGCCAGGCGCGGGTCGGGCAGGTCGCTCACCAGCAGGCACAGGGCGTTGGCCCCCGGTTGCAGGTGCCGGGTGATGTCAAAGGAGAAAGGGGAAAAGCCCCCCGTGTGGCTGCCCAGGGAGACACCGTTCAGGAATACCTGGGTGGTGGCGTCCACCGCGCCGAAATGCAGCAGCACACGCCCACGGCCCTGCCAGCCGGTGGGCGGGGCCATCCAGCGGCCATACCAGAAGGCCGACAGGCCGGGGTGCGTCTCTACACCGCTCAGCGGACTTTCCACCGGAAAGGGGACCTGGATGTGTTTTTTGAGCAGGCCAGGGTTGTGTTGCCAACCGCGTCCCAGCCCTTTGCGCCAGGGGTCCAGGTCAAAGGACCACTCTCCGGTGAGGTCCAGCCACTGGGGACGGGCTTTGTCCGGGCGGGGATGCCCCCAGCGTTCCTGAAAGAGCCAGTGATTCATCGCCAAATCTTATGCGAACCTGAGCGCCAAAATTGGCAAGAATGCAGGCCAGTTAAATCCTGGCAAGGTTATTGCCCAGAAATACCCATGTTTTCCAAAAAATATGGCCCGGTTTCAACAAAAAAGCCTGTGGTAACCATAACACCGTTAATTTTCGCGACAGGTGTGACCGATGTTAAGATTGGCGAAAGCGCCATTTCAGCCCTCGGTTTACGTGGTGAAAATGCCAGGGAAGCGGTTTCTCACCCAGTGTTGAGGGGCTTTGGCCCAAATGGTGGCACAGCCTTTTATCAAAACCGTCTGCTTAGTTTAACCGCCATGCGAAAAAAACGGTCCTTATTCAGTGTATTCAAGGCCTTTCTCAAAAAGGTTGTGAAGTGGGTGCTTTTCCCGCTGGATGAAATGCGCTATCGCCGCCGGGTGCGCAACAAACTTTCCGAACCTCCCCTGCGCATCCAGAACGCGAACCCGCCCGAAAGCTCTGACAGGCAGGTGGGCTGAGATCGCGGGGGCGTTGCCCCCCATCTGCAAGTTTCAGGAAAATGCTCTAAAACACGCTCTTGACGGCGGGAAGCGTGGTTTTGAAATCCAGGGTCTGACGGGTGTCCTCGCCGGTGCTCACAGGGGTTTGCCAGGTGGCGGAAAAGGGCAGGCACACGCCGCCGCCTTCTTTCTGGCAATAGGCGGTGCGCAGTTGCACCTGAAGGGTGGTGGTTTCGCCGGGTTTGAGCCAGCCGGGGGGCAACTCCGCCGAAAGTTCGCCGCTGCGGGTGTGGGTGGTCTGGCTCAGCAGGGTTTTTTCTCCGGATGAAACCCGCAGGGAGGTGGGGGCTTCGGCGTTGAGGCCATAACCCTTGGGCATTTCCAGATGCAGCGTGAGGGCGAGGGGTTTTTGTGGGTCGATGGTGGCGGGGTCGGTGAGTGTCACCGCATCCCGCTGGGTTTTCATCAGGTGTTCGGGGGGCGTCAGTCCCTCCACCACCACTTCCTGCCACTGGTTGGTTTGCAGGTTCACCCGCACCAGCCGGTGGTTGTTGGTGTCGGCCACAAACAATTCGCCGCCCGACACCGCCAGGCCGCCGGGTTCGTACAGTCCCAGGGCGGGGCCGTCCTGGGCGGCGGGTTTGCCCAGGCCAAGAAAGGTGGCGCTGGATTTGGCCACCGGGTCCACCAGCTTGATTTTGTGGTTATAGGTGTCGGCCACCAAAAGCTGCCCCCCCCAGGCCGCCACGCCCAGGGCGTGTTGCAGGCGCGCCGACGGATATCTTCCGTCCCGGTCGCCAAACTCGAACAGCCCCTCGCCAATCACCGTGTTCACTTCGCGGCGGGTGAGGTCCACATAACGCACGGCGCTCACTTCGCTGTCGGCGAAATAAAGCCGGTTGCCGTGCAGCGCCAGACCGCTGGGCTGGGCCAGGGCCGCCTGCTCGGCGGGGCCGTCAAACAGGTTTTCGTTACCCGAACCGGCAAAGCGCCGCACCTTGTTGTTTTGCAGGTCCATCACCCAAATCTGGTGTGGCCCGGCCATGGCGATGTAAAGCAGCTTTTCATCGTCACTCAGGGCGAGGTCCCATGGGCTGTTCAGTCCCTGACGTGTGCCCGTGCCGCCGCCGGTGCGGTCGTCGTCCTGCTTGCCGGTGCCCGCAATGGTTTTCACCGACCAGTCCTTCAGGCTCACCCGGCGGATGGTGTGGGCCTCGGTGTCGGCGACGTAGAGGAGTTCCTTGCCAACGGCCAGCCCCTGGGGGTGATCAAACCTGGCCTCGGTGGCCGGGCCGTCTTTTTGCCCGGCCTGACCCTGGCCAATCACCTGAATCAGGCGGGCGTGGCCCTGCTCGTCGGGCCATTCGCTCACCACAATGCGGTTGTGGTTGCTGTCGGCAACGAAAACCCGCCGGGTTTTTTCATCTGCCGCCACCTTTCCCGGAAACGACAGCCCCCCCGCCGCCCGCACCTGACCCTCGCGCTTGAGTTTGAGCGGCCCGGCGGCGAGTGTTTTGTTGCGGCGGCCTTCTTCCAGCAGGGCGTCTATGGCGCGGTCGAGAATCTCTCGGTTGCCCTCGCCGGGGGCCACACCCACCACGCGGCCCGCTGAGTCAATCAGCACCAGCGAAGGCCAACTGCGGATGCCGTATCGCTGCCACAGGGCCATCTGGTCGTCCACCACCACCGGGTGCTCGATTTCATAACGCAAAATGGCGCTGCGCACGTTCTGGCGGGTGCCTTCGTTCTCGAATTTGGCGCTGTGCACCCCCACCACGGCAAAGGGCTGGTCTTTGTATTTGTGCTCCAGAAATTTCAGGTCGGGCAACACATGAATGCAGTTGATGCAGCAATAGGTCCAGAAATCCAGCAGCACCACTTGGCCCTTGAGGTCGTGTTGGAGCGAGAGGGGGTGGTCGGTGTTCAGCCAGGCCGAGCCTTTGTCCAGTTCGGGGGCCTTGATGCGTTGGTCCATGTCGGGGAGGACTCCTTTTGATTTCGTGCGGGCGTCACCGGGTTGCTGGCAGCCCGTGAGCAGGCACAGGGAAAGGGTAAGCACCAACCAGCGGAGAGGGCGCGAGGGCAGGGCCATGGCCGTTAGTTTAGGAGCCATGACACGCCAGACGTGATTTGTGGGTGAAATCGGCGTTGTTTCGGGACGGAGAAAACCGGATAGACGCAAGGGAGGCTCCTTTGTTGACCGAATGGTAAATAAAGTCGGACAAATGATAAAGAGGGAAACCGGAATGACGGCAAACCGGCCCGTGTTTATGCTCCAGATATGTCCACTTCGTCAAAAGTTGTTCTGGTCACCGGGGGATTGGGTTTTTTGGGCGCCCATGTGTGTCGTGCGCTGGTGCAGGCGGGCTGGCGGGTGCGGGTGGGGGATTTGCCGGGCGCAGAGGACTGGCGGGTGCAGGATTTGCCCGTCGGGGCGTGGGAGCGTTGTGACCTGGACATCACACGCCCCGAAAGCGCGGCCTGCGCCGTGGCGGGGGTGCACGGGGTGGTGCATTTGGCGGCGGCGGTGAAGGACGTGGCCCCGTGGCGGGAGTTTCGCCGCCTCACGGTGGAGGGCACACGCAACATGGTAGCGGCGGCGGAAAAGGCCGGTGCGAAGCGTTTTGTCCATGTCAGCTCGGTGGCGGTGCATGCCTTCAAAAACCGTGAACACGCCGACGAAAACACACCTGCAGACGCCACACTGCGTTATGGCCGGGCCAAGGCCATGGCCGAGGCCGAGGTGCAGCGGGCGCAGGGCCGGGGCAAGCTGCAAACGGTCATTGTGCGTCCGGGGCTGGTGCCCTATGGCCCCGGCGACACGCTGGCGCTGCCCCAACTGGTGGAGGGGCTGAAAAAAGGCGTGGTGACGCTGGTGGGCGGGGGCAGGGGACTCATCTGCACCGCTTTTGCGCCAGACTTCGCCCAGGGCGTGGCGCTGTGTTTGAAGCACCCCAAAGCGGTGGGGGAGACGTTCATATTGGCTGACGAAAAGGGCCTGACCTGGAAGGAATATTTCGAGACGGTGGCGCGGGTTTATGACGTGCCGCCGCCGCGACTGGACCTGCCCGCCCCCGTGGCGCTGGTGGTGGGTGAAGTCATCGAAAAGTTATGGACCGCCACAAAACAGAAAGGCCTGCCGCCGCTCTCGGCCTATCGCACACAACTGGTGAGCAACAGCCATCATTTTGTGGCCGACAAAGCCCGTCGCGTGCTGGGTTTTGCCATGACCACGCCCTTTGAAGAGGGGTTAAGGCAGACGCGGGAGAGTTGAGGCGACGTCGTATTTGAACTGAGACAGGTGGTGGTTGTTTCCCTCTCCCGTGCTTTGCATGGGAGAGGGTGGTCAATGGCTGAGTTGTATCCAGCCATTGACGGGGTGAGGGCAAATATGGAAAGCATCATTTCATGTTCTTTTGGTAGTGGAGCGGGCGTTTCGCCAGCCTTTTATATGAACGCAGGCAGGATGCCTGCGCCACCAAAAGAATAGTGAAGGTGGTTTTTGGTTTCTTGCTTAAACCCCTCACCCGGCTTTCGCGCTTCGCGCTCAGGCAGGCGGGACGCCTGCCCTACTGCGTCGGCCACCCTCTCCCCGTAAAGGGGAGAGGGGAATAATGTGGTTTTTATATTTGGCTGGATTCCCGCTTTCGCGGGAATGACGCCGGGGAACGCTGGGGCCTTTCTTTTACCAGCTTCCATCTTTCATCTTTATCTTTCCTCTTCCTCTTCCATCTTCCCAGTCTCACGTCACCCCTGCGGTCTGGCGCAGTTTGGCGTGTTTGCCTTTGGAGCGGTACACGAAGGCCAGCACCCTGGCGGCGGCGCGGAAGAGGTCCGGTGGAATCCACTCTCCCGGCTCGGTGGTTTTGTACAGGGCCTGGGCCAGGGGCGGGTCTTCCACAATCATGATTCTGTTTTCTTCGGCGATTTCGCGGATGCGCCGGGCGATTTCGCCCGCCCCTTTCGCCAGCACCTGGGGGGCGGGCATGTCCTCGGTCCACAGCAGCGCCACGGCGTAGTGGATGGGGTTGGTGATGACCACGTCGGCGCGGGGCACCTCGGTGAGCATTTTCTGCATGGCCATCTGGCGCATGCGGTCGCGCACGCGGGCCTTGATCATGGGGTCGCCTTCGCGTTGTTTGAACTCGTCCTTCACCTCCTGCTTGGTCATGCGGATGGATTTTTCAAACTCCATGCGCTGATAGAGGTAATCCAGCAGGGCCACAAACAGCAGGGCAATCACCATGCGCACCACCATGTTGAAAGTGCTCAGCGCCGTCACGGCCACCATGGCCCGCAGGTCGGCCTGGGCCAGTTCGTTGTATTTGGGCAGATCGGCGCGAATGGAGGCATAGGCGATCCACGTCACCAGCCCCACCTTGGCCAGGCCCTTGACCAGTTCAATGAGGCTGCGGGCGCTCAACATGCGCTGCAGGCCCTTGAAGGGGTCCAGTTTGTCGAGCTTGATGTTCAGCGCCTCGCCGCTGATGAGAAAGCCCACCTGAATGAGGTTTGAGAATATCCCCGCCGCCACCGCCGCCAGAAACACCGGCGTGAGGATGAGGATGCTCTCGGTCATGGCCATGCGCATGATGAAAAGGGTGTGGTCCATCACCAGATTGGCGGGCACATGGGCCACGGCGCTGCTGGCCTGGATGGTCTGGATGGTGTATTGCGAAAGCCGCGCCCACATGAACCCCCCCGCCATCTTGAGCAGCATGAACACGCTCAGCAGGCACACCAGGTTCACCACTTCCTGGCTTTTGGGCACCTGCCCCTTGCGCCGGGCTTCTTCTCGGCGTTTGGGGGTGGCAGCCTCGGTTCGCTCTTGTCCGTCGGCCATTGGTAATCCAGAGTATAAATCGCCGCTGGAAGCCACCTCATAAACCCTTATGAGGTGGCTTTTGCAGGCCATGGATGGACTGCCCCGAAAACCGGAGGTTTTCACCACGCCAAGGGGGCTTTGCCCCCGAAGGCGTTGGGTTTTAAAAGTCCACGATGGACTTTTAAAACAGGTTCTAAGGGATAAACTCCCCCGCCATGGCCCAAGCCGCACCCAATCGCGCCGTTGCCCCCGTGCCCGTGAGCCACGTGAGCCTGGGGTGCGCCAAAACACTGGTGGACACCGAGCGGTTTCTGGCGGCATTGAGCGGGCGATATGAGGTGAACGCGCCGCTGGAAAAAGCCCGTGCGGTGGTCATCAACACCTGCGGTTTCATTCAGAGCGCCAAAGAGCAGAGCATCAACACCATTCTGGAAATGGCGGAACTGAAAAAGTCGGGCCAACTGGAAATGCTGGTGGTGGTGGGGTGTCTGGTGGAGCAATACCGCCAGGATCTGAAACGTGAAATCCCCGAAGTGGACCACCTTTTGAACATCGCCGAAGAAGAAAAACTGGGCGACCTGCTGGACGCGCATTTTGGCCAGGCCCCGCCGCCCATGAAGCGGCCTTCCTTCGCGCCGCGCCTGCTCACCACGCCCCGGCACTTCAGTTATCTGAAAATCAGCGAAGGCTGCAACCAGACCTGCACCTTTTGCAGCATTCCGCTCATGCGGGGCAGGCAGGTGTCCACCGCCGCACCGGCGCTCATCAAAGAGGCCCGGTGGCTGCAAACCCAGGGCGTGAAGGAACTCAACCTCATTGCCCAGGACCTCACCAGTTATGGCCGCGACGTGCCGGGGGGCTGGAATCTGGAAAAACTCCTGCGTCGCCTGCTGGACGAAACGGACATTCCCTGGATTCGCCTGCTCTACAACTATCCTTCTTTTTTCACCGAAGGGTTGATGCAGTTGATGGCCGAAAACCCGCGCCTGTTGCCCTATGTGGACATGCCCCTGCAACACGCCAGCGAAAAAATTCTGCGGGCCATGAAACGCCCGGCCAATGTTGAGGCCACCCGGCAGTTGCTGGCGCAGATTCGCCAGACCGTGCCCGGCGTGGTGCTGCGTACCACGTTCATCGTGGGGTTTCCGGGTGAGACCGAAGACGATTTTCAGCGTCTGCTGGATTTTTTGACCGAAATGGAATTTGACAGGGTGGGGGCCTTCACCTTCAGCCGCGAAGAAAACACACCCTCCGGTTCCATGAAAGCTCAGGTGTCAGCCAGTCGCAGGCAGGAGCGTTATGAGCGCCTCATGGCCCATCAGCAGCCCATTGCGGCGCGCGCGGCCCGGCGGTTCAAAGGCAGGCAGTTCACCTTTTTGGTGGACCACATCGAGGGCGGCATGGCCCAGGCCCGGTTTTATGGTCAGGCCCACGAAATTGACGGCGACACGTGGATTTCGCTAAAGCAGCGCCCGGCGGTGAAAGAGGGGGATTTTGTCACCGCCACCGTCACCAAAGCCGACGCCTATGACCTGATGGCGAGGCTGGGGTAAA
>CAYJOG010000093.1:4202-8736 GCA_964371695.1 uncultured bacterium | reverse complement strand
CGGGCTTGGTCAATACCGGGTGAGGGCTGTGCCCTTGCCCGCAAAAAACAAGGGTTGCTTTAGAGCCTGTTTATAAAGTCCATCCTGGACTTTATAAACTTACCGCCAGCGGAGGCAAAGCCTCCTTGGCGGGCAAAAACCTCAGTGTTTTCAACACTTCGGCTTTTGGAGCGGGCCATCCATGGCCCGCAAGAGCCTGTTCAAATTACACCATGTTTCACATGGCGCAATTTATAAACAGGCTCTTATGTGCCAAACAAACGTGGCCCTCACCCGGTTTTGACTGGCGTCGCCAGTCAAAACCACCCTCTCCCACGCTGGAGCGCGGGCGAGGGTAATGGAAAAGCCCTCCCTCTCCATCTGCCTGTTTCTCAAGCATGCGGCATTTTTTATGTCGCGGTGTTTAGATACCGCCGCTGGGGGTTTGGCTGGGCGGGGGATTCACGCTCACGCACAGGTTGGCGCTCACGCCGCCTGAGCTGATGCGCACCGCACCATAACCGGGCTGCATGGGTGTGAACGAGCCGGTGAGCGGGTCCAGGCCATCCAGCGGCCCCACCAGTTCATAGGTGAGGGGCACGTCAGGGATTTCATTGCCCAGGGCGTCTTTGGCCATCACGCTGAGGGCCACCGTTTGCCCCACGCGCACCGTGACGTTGCCCGGTGTGGCCCGCAATGTGGCCAGGGGGCCGGGAGAAACATTCATCTGGGACGTGGCCAGCACCGGCGTGGGCGCGCCGGGGCCGCTCACGGTGATGGTGGCCAGACCAGTGGTGAGCGCCGTGAAGGTATTTGGCCCCTGTTGGGTCACAGTCACGCCCTCCACACTCACCGCGCCTTCAAATGCCACCGGCTGGCCGTTTTCGTCGCGGCCTTCATAAACCACGGTGAAGCTTTCTCCCGCCGTGACCTGGGTGGGTGGGTTGATCAGCACAATTTGCGCCAGCGGCCCCAGGGTGGGCGGCGGCGAAAAGGACACCACGGCGCTCACGGCGGGGCCGGTGATGCCTTCGGCATCCAGCGCGTAGGCGGTGATGTTGTTGGGGCCTGCTTCCAGTTCCACAATCGTGCTGAACTGGCCCTCTGGCCCCACCACGGCCTGCTGGCTGTGCTCGCCGTTCTGCACCACCACAGAGGTTCCGGCGGGAGCCGAGCCGCTCACCAGCACAAACCCCTGGCTCACCATCTGGGGCAATGCGCCCAGCGTGACCACCGGTGGCAGCGTTTGTTCTTCGGGGCGTTCATAAACACCCACAAACCGCTGGGCCACCACTTCGCCCTGGGAGTTGACCAGCTCGGCCAGATAGGCTCCCGGTTCGTCATAGGTCACGGTCACTTTCTCACCGATGCCGGACTTGGTGGGCAAACCTTCGCCGGGGCGCAGCGAGTAGCCCGTGGGGAAACTGGCCGGTCCGCCGTCGGGGTCCAGAAACGCAGCGGGGTCAAAGGTGAAGTGGGCTTCAAAGGGTTGGCCCTCGCGCACAAAACCCTCGGCGCGGCGCAGCCCCAGGCTGGGTTTGGCCTGGGCGAGACCCGCAGCGTCTTCGGTCACGGTCACCGTGGCCACGTGGCCATCGGGCGAATGCAGTGTGAACGTGCCCGCCGCCGTCATGGTGCAGGCCATGGCCCCGGTGCGTTCCAGATAAGCCGGGCCAAACAGACAATGGGCGTTTCCCCGGATTGCGCCAGCAGCTTCTATCGAAAACTCGCCGGGTACATTCCCAGCCTGACGCACCAGCAGGCGATCGCCCTGTTTGAGCGAAAGGCTGGCGGGCTGGAAACCGTCGTCGTTGTGTACGATGCCCAGGGTGGCGGGCAGGCTCACCGTGACACCGGCCTGGACGCCCACCGGCTCGGCGCTTTGCACCAGCACGTTGCCGCTGGCGTCAAACCCCGTGATGCGGGCCACGTAGCGCCCCACGCGCACTTTCTCGAATTTCACGGTGACCCGGCCACCGCCCTCAGAGGAGCGAAGGGCTTCCTGTGTCTGCACCGGTTCGGGCAATTCAACCCCCGCTGACACGGCGTGCAGCGACACTGACACGCGCTCCAGTGCGGCGGGCAGCACGCTGCCCCCACGGGCGGCCACGCGGGCGGGGAAGTCCACCACCAGCGCCACACGGCCCACGCCCTTGCTGCTGGCGGGTTGATTCACCGTGGGGGCCTTGGCCGTAACGCTGCTGCTGCCGCCGCCGCATCCGGTCTGCGTCAGACCCAGCGCCACTGCCAGCAACAGGGGCAAGGCAAACCGGGCAAGCCATTGGTTCTGGTTGGGTGTGAGGGGCATGGTTTTTTCCTTTGTCAGAGCCTGGTTTAAAAATGCGCTATGTGAAACATGGCGTGCCTTGAACAGGCTTGTGCGGCCATGGATGGCCGCATCCGAAAACCAAAGCTTTGAAAAAGCGCAGGTTTTCGCCACGCCAAGGGGGCTTTGCCCCCGAAGGCGTTGGGTTTTAAAAGTCCACGACGGACTTTTAAAACAGGTTCTCAGGGAAGATGCGCCGAATGGGGTCACAGGGATTTTCATTGTGTGATCCCTCCTGCAGGCGTGGTGTCTGATGGCGGTAAATCTTCCAGCGGGCAGGTGAGGTCAAGCGCCGCAAAGTCGGGCACATAAACCCGCAACAGAAACACGGCGGCTGGTTCGTTTTCGTCGGGCGTGAAACTGCCGTTGAGGTCTGAATAAACGGTCTGGAGACCTTCGTAGAGACCGGCGGGCAACCCTGCCGGGGCCAGCACACGCACCAGAATGTCGGCGGTGTCGCCTGCACTGAGGGCGGGAATCACCATGGGGTCGCTCACCACCATGGAGAAAGGAATGTTGGCTGCGCCGGTGGTGCTCACCACAGAGGCCGAGCGCGACATACCGGAGACGGGCAGGGACGCGGCCACGAGGCTGGTGGGGAACACCCGCACGTTGCTCAGGGCCTCGTGGGCGGTGAGGCCCACAAAAGCCTCGATGGACATGGAGCCCGGCGTGACCGCACCCAAATCGGCGGTGGTGCTCATGAGGGTGAGGGGAGCCGACAGAACGGGCGGCGGGCCTTCGGCGAATTTCACGATGTTGGGTGAGGTGTAGGTGGTGCTGTTGCCCAGTGTGTCGGTCACCATGAGGGTGAACTGGTGGCAGGTGTTGGGCAGCAGGGTGACGGGGGCCTCTGTCTGGCTGGTAGCGGCCACGGCAAACTGCGTGAAGGGGGCCATCACGCCACAGTTCACGCCGTCATAGGGGCCGGAAGCGATATCAATGAAGGCGTCGGGTGACAGGCCGCTGGGGTCCGTGCCCGGAGCGAACTGGATGAGCAGCAGGGACTGGCTCACCTCGCCGTCGGGATAAGCAATGAAGCCCCCCGCCGGTCCCGCCAAGTCCGCTGAGGGTGTCACGCCAGCAGGGGCAAGGGCCAGCAGCACACCGGGATCCTCCGTGGCCACGTTGCCCGCCGAATCCGTCACCAGCAGGCGATAGCCATAACAGGCCCCCGGCGCTACGCCGAAGTCGGTGGTGTTCAGCGTGTCCGGCGGCAGGTCGATGAACGGTGAGAAGGGGCCTGGATCAATGCAGACACCCTCACTCAGAATCGCCGTGTTGCGCTCAAGGGCATAACTCAAGGTGAGGCTGAAATTGTCGGTGGCGCCCATGATGTTCAATTCCACGGCCAGCGTTTCGCCAGAGGAGACAACCTGATAGATCAGCAACGTGGCCACGGGCGGCGTGAGGTCAATGGTGAGGGGCGCGCCCATGGCGGGGTCGCTGCTCAGCCCCACGCTGTTGATGGCCACCACAGTGGCGTAAACGGTCTGGCCTTCGCTCAGGCCCAGGCCGGTGAAGGTGGCCGTGGGAATGGACGTGCCCAGCTCGGCCAGCAGGGTGGGACCCGCGCCAGCCAGAGTCAGGCTCACACTGTAAGCCGTCACGGGGCTTTCCATGTCGGTGGCCGGGAGCCAGCTGAACACCAGCGTGTCGGGGGTGTTCACATAGGGGCCCATGGGCTGGATGTCCGCCACCACCGAGGGGGGCGTGGAATCTCCGCCAGCGGGGGCGCCCGCCAGAATGCCGTCGCTGTCCACATAACTGCCGGTGAGGCCTGCCATGTTGACGGCGGCCACACTCACAAAATAGGTCTGGCCCGGCGTGAGGCCCACGGGAATCACCGTGGTCTCAGGGAAAGGGGGCTGCATGAAATCCATCATCAGTTCGCTGCCGCCGGGTGTGAGGCCCACCTTGAACACGTAACCCGCAATGCTGCTCTCGACGTCTGTTGCGGCGTCCCACGACACACTCAGGCCGGAGAGGTTATTGGTGCTCACGCCGTCGTCGGTGATGAACGTGGGGCCGGTGGGGGGCGTGCCGTCGGTTGGGGTCTGGGCCAGGATGCCGTCGGTGCCCACATAACTGCCGGTGAGGCCCGCCATGTTGACGGCGGCCACACCCACGTAATAGGTCTGGCCCGCCGTGAGGCCCACGGGAATGATCGTGGCCTCAGGGAAAGGGGGCTGCATGAAATCCATCATCAGTTCGCTGCCGCCGGGTGTG
>CAYJOG010000093.1:0-4102 GCA_964371695.1 uncultured bacterium | reverse complement strand
CGACACACTCAGGCCAGAGAGGTTGCTGGTGCTCACGCCGTCGTCGGTGATGAACATGGGGCCGCTGGGGGGCGTGCCGTCGCCGCCGCCATCGGTCAGGATGCCGTCGGTGGTGACATAACTGCCGGTGAGGCCCGCGCCGTTGATGGCGGCCACGCTCACGTAATAGGTCTGGGCCGGCGAGAGGCCCACAGGAATAAATGCAGACTGCGGCGAGGGAGGTTGCAGAAAGTCAGCCAGCAGTTCTGTCCCGCCGGGGGTGATGCCCACGTTGAAGGCATAGCTGGCGATGCTGCTTTCAGGGTCGTTGGCGGGGTCCCACGTCACATTCAGCCCCGTCAGGTTGCTGGTGCTCAGGCCGTCGTCGTTGATGAACGTGGGGCCGGTGGGGGGACTCACATCCGCCGGGGTCTGGGCCAGGATGCCGTCGGTGGTGACATAACTGCCCGTCATGCCCGCGTTGTTGAGGGCGGCCACGCTCACGAAATAAGTAAGCCCCGCCGTGAGGGACACCGGCACATTGGCGCTGCTGGGGCCCATGGCTGGGAAGTCCAGCAACACGTCGCTGCCAAAGGGTGTCGTGCCCACGTTCAGGACAAAACCCAACAGGCCGGATTCCGCGTCATTGGCGGCGTCCCACATCACGTTCAGCGAGGTGAGGTTGCTGGTGTTCGGGCCGTCGTCAGTCGCCATGGTGGGGCCGGTGGGGGGCGTGCCCTCCACCACCACTGGCGGGCTGACCACACCCGGAGCCAGATTGTTGCCGCCGTCTTTGGCCTTGACCTTGACACCATAAGGCACACCCGGCACAAGAGACAGGTTGGCAAAGTTCACCGTGGTGCTGGGCGAAAGCACCGTGGAGGAGGAAACGACGCTGGGAATGTTGTCGACAACTTCCACCACATAGGCCACGGTGCCGGTTTCCGGGTCGTCCGCCCCCGGAATCCACGACGCCGAAAGATCGGTGCTGCTGGTCTGAAAAGGCCCGTCCACAAACACGGCCATCACGTCCGGTGGCGGGTTGACGTCTGGCGCGCCGCCCACCGTGAAACTGTCCTCTGCCGAAAAACCGCCTTTGGTGAAGCCGGTGCTGTCAATGGCCTGCACGCTCCAGAAAAAGGTGCGCGTGCTGCCGCTGTCAGAAAGATACAGCGACCACGAAAGGGCGCTGCCGCCCGGCCGGCCCGGCCCAGCGGGAATAAAGGCCGACACCACGTCGCCCGCCATGGGCGCGGTGCCCACCCGCAGGTTGTAGGTGATGAGGCCCGCAGGGGTGTGATCATCCACACCGCCGCTTGACCATTCCAGCTTGAAGCTGCCGCTCGCGCCGTCTGGCTCTGGAACGGCCGTGGGCGGGGGCGGCGCGGTGTTGCTGCCGCCATAGGTGTTGAGGTAAACCTTGGAGTTCTGGAAATAGTTGGCCACCAGAATGTCCAGCTTGTTGTCGCCGTTCACGTCGCCCAGTTCCACGCCCTGGGTGTCGTCGGCGGGAGAAGCCACCACGTCGGGCGTGAAGGCGAAAGCGCCGTTGTTCAGAAAAACGGTGATGTTGGCGCTGGTGCCGGTGCGCACCAGATCCATGTCGCCGTCGGCGTCCATGTCGCCATAGTCCATCTCGGCCTGGTTGATGCTCTCGCCGCTGGTCCACACGCTGTTGAACATGTTGCTGCCCACGTTTTCGTAAACCCGGCTGTTCACGCTGCTGCCCGACGCCGCGATGTCCGGGTCTCCGTCGCCGTCCAGGTCCACTAGGTGAATGCTGAGGTTCGCTTCGGCAAAGCTTCCTGTCCACATCGAGATGAAGGTGCCATCGCCGTTGTTGACGTAGAGGCGCGGGGCCTCGGTGGTATTGCCCACCACAAAATCCAGGTCTCCGTCGCCGTCGGTGTCGCCCACGTCCACAGACCGGGTGGACTCCGTTGTTTCAAGACTGGTCCAGAACAGGGTGAGCGCGCCGGTGCCGTCGGCGTTGTTCAGATAAACCCGCTTGGGGCCGCCGTTTGCGCCGGTGACGATGTCCAGATAACCGTCGTTGTTGAAGTCCGCCGCCGCCACGCCGCCCACGGTGTCCACCGTTTCGGGTGAAGCCCAGGCTTGCGCCAGCCCGCCACCGCCGATGTTGAGGTAGACCCGCGTGGGGTTGCCGCCAGCGTTGGCGATCACATAGTCCAGAAGGCCATCGTTGTTGAAGTCCCCCATGTCGGCGTCAAACACGTTGTCGCCTGCTCCCCCGGCGTTGTAAAGGGTAAAGACACCCGTGCCGTTGTTGCTGTAGAACCTGGGGGGGCCGTTGCCCGCCACCATGTCCAGGTCGCCGTCCTGATCCAGGTCACCCACCGCCAGGGCGCGCTGGGGGTCTGCCTCTGTACCCGTCCACTGAAGGGTAAAGGTGACCGCACGGGCGGGAGCCCCCACCGACAGCACCAGTCCCACCAAAAGGAACAGCAACCCAAAACGCCTGTAGGTCGAACAATGGACACTGGCTTGTGGCATGAAACACCTCACTGAAGGTTAAGAAGACCTAAGAAAATGGACTATTTGGGACGATTTCTCGATAATTTCGTCAACAAAGCAAGCACTTCGTACTGATTTATTCTATTTGGGCATGAAAACCACCGCCGAGAGCCAAGGAAAGTTCTCAGGGATTATCGGCCAAATGGGGCAGCCCGACCACTTTAATCTTCTATAAAGTGGTCGGCTGTGTCGCCCGTCACAAAACCGACCCACGCCAGGGGCCCAATTCTGTGCCCTTCCAACACCCCCTTTTTGATGCTTTAATCCCGCAATGTCCCTGAGTCCTTTTCAGCTTCATGCGGTGCTGCTGCATTTCTCCGCTGGCGGCGTGCTGCTGTTTTTGCTGGGCGCGCTGGTGCGCCTTGTGCCCAAGGCCGACACCCCGGCGCTGCGCACAACCGGGCGTGTGGTGCTGGGCCTGAGCATTGTTTTAAGTGCTGCGGCGGCCCTGCAAGGGGGGGGACTGGCGGCCACCGGCTGGGACGCCCAGATGTTCATCGTCAACCGTCAGGCCATGGAGGGTTACGTGAGCTTTTTGCGTTATCTGCCCATTGCCGTGGCGGGCCTGCTGGTGCTGGAACTGCTGGCCAGTCAGGTGATTGGCGGGGGCATGGGGCGCGCGCTCACGGTGTTTGCCGCAGCGGTCACCGCCCTGGTGGTGGGTTACAGCCAGAAACAGAATCTGGACCTCACCTATAACCTGGGTTTTGGCGTCAAGGCCAACTGGGCCGCTCCCAACAAAGAGAAATCGGTGCTGGAGGCCCTGCAACTGGAGCACTACACCGCCCCCGTTCCCCAGCAAGGCGGCCACGAAAAACCCGGCGAGCCACCCCACTGGACCTATCACGGCCACGCCGGACCCAAAAACTGGGGCAACCTGTCGCCCCTGTTCAAACTGTGCAAAACCGGCAAGACCCAGACCCCCATTGACCTGCGCTCGGCCTGGGTGGAGAACGGCCCGGACCTGAAACGGGCCTGGAAACCCTCGCCCCTCGTGATGCTGAACAACGGCCACACCCTGCAAGCCCAACTGGCCCCCGGCAGCACCACCACGGTGGACAAAAAAACCATGCCGCTGTTGCAGCTCCACTTTCACACCCCCAGCGAGCACCACCAGGGCGGCCAGCACTACCCCATGGAAGTTCACTTTGTACACAAGAACGACA
This sequence comes from uncultured bacterium, assembly GCA_964371695.1. Taxonomy (GTDB): domain Bacteria; phylum CAYJOG01; class CAYJOG01; order CAYJOG01; family CAYJOG01; genus CAYJOG01. Next base: position 422 of record CAYJOG010000093.1, on the reverse strand, counting down.
AAAACGAGCTTTTGGTGGTGGGCGTGTTTTTTGTGGCGGGGGCGGCCAACCCGGCGCTGGACACCCTGCTGGGCCACCTGCCCAAAACGGTGGGCGAAGACACGCCTTTTGTCGGCGCAAACATTGACCCGCGCCAGATGCTGCCCCAGGCCACCGCCTATTACCACTACACCGGCTCGCTCACCACGCCCCCCTGCACCGAAGGCGTGAAGTGGTATGTGATGAAAGACCCCGTCAGCGCCAGCCAGTCACAGATCAACCGCATGAAAATCGTGATGGGCTTCAACAGCCGCCCCGTGCAGGGCCTGGGCCAGCGCAAGCTGCAACTGGTTTACCCCTATCAGAAGTGAGCAAAGAGGCCTGGAAATGCCCTCTCCCTCAGGGAGAGGGCAGCCGAAGGTTGAGCGAAGCGAAACCCGAGG
>CAYJOG010000092.1:0-8755 GCA_964371695.1 uncultured bacterium | reverse complement strand
CTATTTTGTGCCGCCTGCGGCGGTTTTTATTCTCCCGGCGAGACGCCGGGGCTACCAATAACCTGACAGCGATGAGGACATCGCCGCTACTCCGGGTTCTCCGATCAGTGACATTATTTTGATCTCCAGAAGTTCTTCGTAACGGCCATCAAACCCACCCGTGTGGCGAATAGCAGCTTTTTGCCGTCGTGGCTGTGGTTGATGGCCCGGCCCCGTTGCCCCACCCAGCGGCGGCCCAGCAGGGTCCAGGTTTTTGTGTCCCAGGCGCTGAGCCAGCCGTTCATGTAATTGACCGTGTAGAGCACACCCGCTTCGGCGTCCATGTCCACATAACGCACACCGGGGCCGACAAACAGCGACCCCAGCAGGCGCAGGCTGTCTGCGTCATACAGCCACACCCGTCCCAGAATGATGTCCGACACATAAAGCACGTTTCGTTTTTCATCGAGGGTCAGTTGGGGTTGTATGAACACCGGCAGAAAAACCTGTTTCTGAATGGCCATGGTTTTTGGATGCACCCGCGCCAGCGCGCCGTGCAGGGCGGCATAAAGACGGTTTTTTGAATACAGCAGGTCTACGGCGGGCAGGTCGTGGCGGGTGAGCGTGGCGGTGTGTTCGTCATAGTCCACCACCCAGGTGGTGTCGCCGATGTCCTCCGAAAAAAAGACGCGGTGCATTTCCGGTGCGGCGGCCATGTAGCTGGGGCGTCCGCCGATTTTTTCCTGCCGCCAGTATTCCTTCAGGGTGCGGTTGTCCAGCAGGTGCAGGCTGTGATGGCGAAAATTGCCCACCACCACGCGCCCCAGGGCGCAGTCCTCCCACATCAGGTCGCTGGTGCGTCCGGTCAGGGCGCTGGCCATGGTGTGGCGACCCACTTTGGTGAGGCGGCTGAGCATGGGGGTTTCAAAGGTGCCCACCCACCAGTGCTGGCTGTCGCAATGCTCGGCAAACAGGCGGGGGCTTTTGTCCAGCGCGATGTGGCTGCCGCTGGCGAACACCACTTCCACGCCGGGCTGCCTGTTTGCCACCGGGGCGCGGGCCGTGTCGGGCGTGATGTAAAACGGCAGAAAACGGAACAGCGCCAGCACCGCCAGCACCGAGGCCAGGGCGCTGAGGCGGGGCAGGGGAGCGCCCCTCAGCCATTTTGTTTTGACCCACCGGGACAGAAAAACCAGCAGCACCGGCCCCAGCAGGCCCAGGTCCGGGGCGTCGCGCTGGTTCAGGTTCACGGCCAGATTCACCAGCAGGGCGAGGCCCAACACGCCCCAGCGCCACGTCTCTTTTTTGCGGCTTGCCCGCGCCCACACCCCCAGCACCCCCAGCACCACCGCCAGGCATTGCCAGGGTGAGAGGCCCCACAGGAGCGAGAGCGTCCAGCCCGCCATCAGCAGGGTGTAAAACACCGCCACAAGGTGAATCAGCCGGGGCAACACACCCCGCCAGTGCATGAGCCACAACAGGGGCAGCAGGCCCACGAACACCTCCAGCCGCGTGATGTAAACCAGCAGCAACTGGAACCACAATCCGCAGGCCCACAGGGCGGTGAGCGCCAGTCGCTGGCGAAGACCCAGTGCCGGGTCAGGCTTGCTGATCAGCTTCACGCGCCCCCATGCTCCCGTTGATGGGGTTGTTCCGTCAAGTCGCGTGCAATCTACAGCCATGAATCCAATGAACATTCATGCTGTTTTGAATGTTCATTGGTATGAGGAGTAGGCGCGACGCCCCCCGTCGCGCAACAGCCCAAGTAAAATCGGTGTTTTTGCCATTCACGGCGACGGGGGCGTCGCCGCTGTTCGGATAAACCTGACAGCAATGGGCATCGCTGCGACGCATTTCATATCAGATGAACCACCGGCCGGGTTACGACAAGGTCTGATTGGAGGGTGCGATGATCAGACGCCGCTCGTCGCCTTCGCCTTCGCTGAAGGTGGTCACGTCTTCCCGCATGGACAGCGCCGTATGCACCTCGCGCCGCTCGGCGGGGGTAAGGCCGTAAAGGGCTTTTTCACGCCCCATGCGCGCCACTTCGTTGGCCCGCTGGTTGGCCAGCTTGCGCACTTCATCCCGGCGGCGCTCCTTGTAACCGTTGATGTCCATCAGAATGCGTTCCTTCACCACGGGGGGGTCGCGGCGAAAGATGACATTCAGCAGATATTCCAGGGCGATCAGTCCGTCGGCAGACCGGGTCAGCAGGCAGTCCAGGTCCGGGCCGGTGGCGTCGAGTTCCACATAACCGGGGTGGCCCTCTGTTTCTTCAAGGGGAGCCTGCAGGCGCATGTCCAACTCGGCCAGGGGGTCAATGCGCTGCACCAGCTTCAGGGTGAAGTCCTTCAGTTCCGCCAGACCACTGTCGCTCAAGCTGGTGTTTGTTTCGCTAGCCATTGTTTGTCGCTCCTGAAATTTGATTGTGCTCCCGGTTGATCAGCCACTGCTGGGCCATGCCCATCACGTTCTGCGCGGTCCAGTACAACAATACCCCGGCGGGAATGCCGATGCCAAACCAGATGAACAGGACGTTGAACATCATCATCTGCATCTTTTGGTTGGGGTCACCCGTGGCGGTGAAAAGCGTGCTGAGAATCTGCGTGGTCACCATGATGGCCAGCAGCACCACCGCCGGGATGTACATGACCCCCACATAAGGCGCCTGGGCCGAGTGAAACAGGGTGATGGGGGGCAGCACGATGGTGCCCGGCAGCGACAACGAAAGGTTGTGGAAGAAATCTGCCGTCACCGCCGTGAGGGGGTTGGTGCTCAGGTCCATGCCCAGAAAACTGTGGTTCACAAAAACGTAGTGGTTCACCGTGGGGTCGCGCAGCACGGTGTAGAGCAGGATGAACACGGGAATCTGCAACACCATGGGCAGACAGCCCGCCACGGGGTTGATGCCCTTCTCACGATAAAGTTTGGCCATTTCCTGTTGCAGCCTGGGCTGGTCGTCCTTGTAGCGTTTCTGAAGCTCCTGCAAAAGCGGCTGCATGGTGGACATTTTTTTCATGGCCAGCATGGATTTGCGGGTGAGGGGATAGGTGATGACCTTGAAGAACACCGTGAGCAGCAGAATATCCACGCCAAAATTACCCGTGAGGCGGTGAAAGAGATTCAGAAGCCCAAGAATGGCTTCCATGAGTGTGGAGAAAATGGGTTCCATCGTTTTCCTTAAGGCCCGGCGGGCGGGGGGGGATCATACCCTCCCGCCGCCAAGGGATGACAACGTAAAATTCGCCTCAGTCCCAGCCAGCTTCCTTTGAGCACGCCGAACTGTTCGATGCACTGAAAGGTGTATTGGCTGCAACTGGGCACATAGCGGCAACTGGGCAACAGGCGGGGGCTGATCAGACGCTGATAAAACCGGATAAGCCTCAGCATCAGCGTTTTCATGGCTGCTTGCCTGCGGGGGGTTTTGAAAAACGGACGGTTTCAAACAGGTGACCCAGCTTTTCGCCCAGGGTATGCACATCCAGCGTGACGTTTTTCTGACGGCACAGCACCAGCATGTCCATGGGTTCCGGTGGGGGAGCCGCCAGGACAATGGCGTGGCGGATCTGGCGCTTGAGCCGGTTGCGGACATGGGCCTTGCCCGCCTTGCGGCTGAGGGTGACGGCGAAGCGGGGAGTATCCTGCGCCGCAGGCATCAGCCACACCTCCAAGGGTCCCAACCGGTGGCGTCTGCCCGTGCGCACACACCGCAGCACGGCCCCATGTCCTTTGAGCGCACCGGCGCGGCCCAAGCTAAACCGAGAGCTTTTTTCGGCCTTTTTTGCGGCGATTGCTGATGACGCGTCGTCCACCTGGGGTGCTCATACGTTTGAGAAAACCGTGTTTCTTTTTGCGTTTTCGCAGATTGGGTTGAAACGTGGGTTGCATAACCGTCTCCTTCCCCCTGCAAGGGGTCAGGGAGAATAACACACTCGGCGCATTCACCAAAGGGGTTTGTTTGGGCCGCCGAAAGAGGGCGTTCGGGCGCGTGTTTGGCGTGACGTTGGCGAAGACGCCTGAGCAAATCATCCTGACAGACCGCCACGGCGCGGCCATAATAGGCGGCTTAGGCGCGGCGTCATGTCCATACAGGAATATCTCAGCATTCTCAAACGTAACTGGTTCCTGGTGCTGATGTGCTCTATCGCCGCCCTGGGGGTGTCTTTTTATTACACCGCCCGCAAGGTGGACCTTTTCTCCAGCGGCGCCAAAGTGCTGGTGAACCAGCCCCGCAGCTACATCCTTTTGCAGTCTGGCCCCGGTGACCTGCCCGACGTGATCAACCTCCAGACCCAGAAAAGCCTGTTGCGGTCTCCGGCGGTGGCCACCCAGGTGCGGGCCTATCTCAAACAGATGGTGGCGGACAGGGGTTATAACCCCAAGGTTCACGGCAAAAAGCGGGAATACCACCTCGAAGACGTGATTCCCCCCGAAGCGCCGTTGCTGAACCAGCCTCTTCCCAGTGCTTACCAGCTCATGAACATGGTGGGTGTGGGCGAAGTGCAGGACACCAACATCCTCACCATCAACACCCTCAGCAGCGACCGTTATGCCACGTCGGTCATCGCCAATCTTTTTGCAGACGCTTTTCTCAAACGCAGCAGCCAGCTCACCCGCGACAAAACCGTGGCGCTGCGCGATTACCTTGAAGATCAGCGGGACAAAGTGAAAAAGCTTTTGGATGACCAGGAAAAACAACTGCTGGCCTTCAAGGTGAAGGCAGGCATTCTGAACGTGGAAAGTTTTGAGGAACGCCACCAGATGCGCCTGGAGGAACTGACGGACAAACAGGCAGAGCTGGAACAGGGCCTGCTCACGGTGCGTCAGGAAGTGGCGGGCCTGCAGGGGCGCGTGCAGGGTGAAGAGATGAAGGCGCTGGTGGATTTTCAGGGTTTGTCTTCTGAAAATCTTTTGGGCCGGTTGCAGGAAGCCATATTTGAAGCCCAGACCCAACGCGACGAACTGCTGCGGCAGTTCACGGTGGACCACCCCGACGTGGAAGCCGCCAACATGCGCATCGCCCAGCTCCGGCGTCAGTTCGAAGACACCGTTCAGTCGCACGTGCAGGGCCAGGGGCTGGACCTGCAAGACCTTTCCCTGCAAAAGGGCCGATTGCAGGCGGCGATGACCAAAGAGGCCGAACTGGAGGACCAGTTGGCCGCCATCAACAACCAGCTCAAAAACCACGTGGCCCGCTATGACCTGGTGGTGGAAGACTGGAAGGAAATCCAGCGCCTGCTGCGCCAGAAGTCCATCACCGAACAACGTTATGTGGCGGTGGTGAAAGCTCTGGAAGAAGTGGAACTGCGGGAGATCAAGACCGAAAACATCGGCATTGTGGTGGAGCGCGCCCGTGTGCCCGGCGGACCCATCAACGACACCGCCAAACGGGATTATCTGATGGCCCTGCTGTTTGGCCTTCTTTTGGGATTCGCCATTGCCTATTTCAAGGAAGAATCCCGCGAACTCATCCGCTCCACCGAAGACATCAAGCGCCACCTGGGCCTGCCGGTGCTGGGCACCATTCCCCACCAGACAGGCATGAGTGGGCGGCTGGTGAGCGAGATCCCCGTCAAAAGCCCCTTTGCGGAGTCCTTCAAACAACTGGCCTACATGCTGGAACTGGCCAGTATCCGGCCAGAGCACCCATTGAAAACGTTTGCGGTCACCAGCGCCAAGGTGAGCGAAGGCAAAACCAGCGTCATGGCCAACCTGGGCATCACCATCAGCCAGTTGGGAGACCGGGTGGTGATTGTGGACACCGACATGCGCCGCCCCATGCTGCACCGCTATTTCAATCTCGACAACAGCATTGGCCTTAGCAACATCCTCACCGGCGACATGGAAGCCGAAGTGACTCTGGAACTGATCCGGGAGGGCAAGGAAAACCCAAGCGACGAGGAAGTCTTCAGCCGGGCGGTGGACCGGGTGATGTTCAAGACGGAGTATCCCGGCCTGCTGGTGGTGCCCTGCGGGCCCATTCCCCTGAACTCCATCGAATTGATCAAGGGTGAGCGTTTTGGCCGCTTCATCAAAAATGTGCGCGAAAAGGCGGACATCACGCTGTTTGACAGCCCCCCCGCCATTCACGTGGTGGACCCGCTTGTGATTGGGAATCAGGTGGACGGCGTGTTGTGGGTCATCAGCAGCGGGGCCATCAGCCGCGAAGACGCCCAGAACGTGAAGAAAATGCTGGAATCGGGCAAAGGCAAACTGCTGGGCGTTACGCTCAACAACATCACCAAAGAGAGCCGCGAGTATTACTTCCACTATTACTACTACGCCCAGCGCTGAGCGAGAAGAAACTATCCGATGTTCGTCGCGGGTTTGCGGGCGTAGATCAGGAAGTTGCCCGCCAGAAACTCGCGGCTGAACGCCTGGGGCAACACACGGTAGAGCAGCCGTTTGAGCATTGCCTTTTTTCCGGCGCTGTAGCCGGGAATGGCCAAGCTGAGGGCTTTTTCAAACCCGCTTTTCAGACTCAGATTCAGAATGTCTCTGGAAGTGAAATAGTGCAAATGGCCGCAGTCCCAGCCCACGCCTTCTTCGCTTGTCCAGGGAAAGGTGCCTTTGACCGCAAGGATATAAAGGGCCTTGAAGGTGCGGGAGTTGGCTGTGGAAATCACCAGATGCCCCCCCGGCTTCAACACCCTGAAGGCTTCCGTCATGAAAAAGATGGGGTCAATGACGTGCTCGATCACATCCAGTGAAAGAAAAATGTCGAACTGGTTGTTTTCAAAGGGCAGCGGCCCCTCGTTCAGGTCGTGCCGCTGGGCCTTGAGGCCAAGGGACTGCTGTTGTTTGACCAGCACTTCGGAAATGTCCACCCCCTGGGCCTGAACCCCCCTGTGGGTCATCCATTGCAGCATGGCCCCCGTGCCTATGCCCAGTTCCAGGCTGCGCCATGGGGTGTCCGTATTTTCCGCCAACAGCGGCTCCAGCACGCCGATGGCCACTTCGTAATGGGAACCGGGAACCTTTTTATAAAAGGTTTCGTCGTATTCCTTCTGGTAAATCTGGTTGAGTTTTCCTTCGTAGAAAGTGTCATAAAACCCGGCCAGATTGGACTTTTGGGGAGGCGTGGACAAGATAGGGTCAGTTTAACATGTGATTGTTGACAAACCCGTTTAAGGGCTGCAACATTTTTATATGGCCATTTCCAGTCTCAGTTCAACGGAAATCCAGAACAGTGTGCCTCTGGAGCGGGCCAAGCTGGGCGCACAGAACGGCCCCATGACACAGGTTGGTGACTCCGTGGCCCAGTCCAGCCAAACCATCAAGGCTCGGCCAACCACTTCGTTCCCCAGGCCCTATGGGGGCGTTTTGTATCCGGTCAATCAGGTCAACCGGACGATTTGAAACCTTCCAACAGGGCCTGAACGCCCTTCTGTGGGTCACCCGTAAAAATCAGCGCCGCCGATTTTCGCAGCGTCTCTTCGGGCAAAAGCCAGTCCGAGCCAGCGGCCACACCCAGGCCAAAGGGGCGGTGGCGCACCACCAGCACCAGCCCTTTGGCGGCGTCCGGATTCAGGGCCATGAAAGTGTTCTGGGCTTTTTCCGCCAGTGACCCCCGCTGGGACGCAATGGCATGCAGGTGGACATGGGGGTGATTTTCCAGGGCTTCTGAAACCGCCTGACGGTTGGCGGCAGACCAGTATTCTGCAAAAGAAAGGGTGGGCGAAACCCCGCTCGCCCCGGGCAAGGAAATCTGAACGCTGTGGGCCGGGGCTGGGGTGGGAGGATCTGCGGTAAGCGGCAGGGCCAGATCGCTGCCCGCGCCACCGGCGTGAAGCCACCAGCCTTCGCCCCGGCCGCGGCCTCTGCTGCTGGCGGCGATGCCCAGCAGCAGCAGCACTGTGGCCATGAACACCAGCGGCCAAAGTTTTTGCACGAACGAAGGCGGTGTGAAGTGATAACGCCCCTGGGCCGCCAGCACCAGGGCCTCCAGGCCGTTCACCAAGCCGTCGGCGCCGCGACCCTTGCGCAACAGTGGAACCATGTCTTTTTGTTGGACGTTTTTAAGGAGTGCGCCGGGTGTGTTGTGGGCCAGGGGGCTGGAACCGGGCACCTGCAACAGCACGGCGTGGTCGTTCAGACCCACCCCCACCACCACGGCTCCGGCGCAGAACTGCGCCAGGGCGCGGCTGGGTTTGGTTTTCCGCCACACCACCACACACACAGGGGTCTGGGCTTCGTGGGCCACGTCTTTGGCGCTGCGTTTCAGCCGGGCCATTTCACGAGGGGTGAACAGGCTCATCTCACCCAGCAAACGCACATCGGGCAAAGGGGCAGCCCTGGCTGCCAGCACGGAAAAAAGCAGCAGGCCAATGGTCAGGGTGAATTTTAAAAACGGCCGATTGTTCAAAGGCATCCTTATTGCGGCCGCGCCAGCACCGACACCGTGGCCTGGTTCTCCAGAAAGTCCTTGAACTTGCCATCGCACAACGCCTTGACCCGCTGGCCGTTGTGCAGGAAATCCCGCTCCAGGGCGAAGATGCTGTCGCGCAGGGCTTTTTGCGGCGGCATGTCCGGGTTGGCGTCCATCAGCACCACGGCCACGGTGCGCGTCAGCGCCAGGTGAAACAGCAGCAGCCACGGGCCGTTGGCCATGCCGTTCATGCTGATGAGCGTGAGGCCGTAGTTCTTGAAGGCGATGAAACGGCGATAGACCCGGTCCAGTTCGGGCAACAGGGCGGGCAGGTGTTTTTTGAGCAGGCGGTTGTAGGCAATGAGGTTGGGCCGCTCCATCACTTCTCCATCCGGCCCGGTATAAAGC
>CAYJOG010000091.1:0-8783 GCA_964371695.1 uncultured bacterium | reverse complement strand
GCCGATTGCCGAGAACCGCAAGGCGTATCACGATTACGAAATCCTCGACACGGTGGAAGCCGGTTTGTCGCTGTGGGGCAGCGAAGTGAAAAGCATCAAGGCGAGCAATGTGTCGCTGCAAGGGGGCTACGCCGCCATTCATCACGGCGAGGTGTTTCTTTACAGCGTCAACGTGGCTCCCTTTGAACAGGCCAACCGGCAAAACCACGACCCCCTGCGGCCCCGCAAGCTGCTGCTCAAAAAAAAGGAAATCGGAAAACTTTTTGCCGAGGTGCAGACCCAGGGCGTGACGCTGGTGCCCCTGAAACTGCTGGAGCGCCGGGGGCTGATCAAACTGGTGCTGGGTCTGGCCAAGGGCAAAAAACATTACGACAAACGCCACGCCCTGAAACAGCGCGACGAAAACCGCGAACTGGACCGCAGCGTGAAGAACTACAAGGGGCGGATTGGGTAAAGGTAAAAACTACCCACTCACCAACCGCTCACCCAGCACGTTTTCCAGCACCGACCAGCCTTTGGCCGTCAGGTTGTCCAGTTGGGCGTCGGTGTCGGCCTCTACCAGCAGACGCATGAGCGGCTCGGTGCCGCTGGGGCGCACGTAATAACGTGCCCCCGTGCCCAAGCTGGCGTTCTGTTCCTGCTGAAAAGCCGTGATTTCCGGGAAGTCGCCCAGCCGGATGGGGGCGCTGAGGCGGCGGTTGGTGAGGCGCTGTTTTTTGAGCGTCATTCTGGCGGCGGCCTGCTGAATGGAAAACCCGTCGGCCAGGGCGGCCAGAATCAGCACCGCACTCAGAATGCCGTCTCCCGTGGTGCCCGCGCCCAGATAAATCAGGTGGCCACTCTGCTCGCCCCCCAGCACGCCACCCCGCTCACGCATCCGTTCCAGCACATAACGGTCGCCCACTTCGGTGCGGTCCACGGCGATGCCTTGGGCGGCCAGTGCAGCGTCCAGGCCAATGTTGCTCATCTGGGTGGTCACCAGCAGATTTTCCTTGAGCAGGCCCCGCGATTTCAGCCAGGTGGCCAGCAGAAACATCAGCAGGTCCCCGTCCACGGCCTCGCCCTGGTCGTCCACCACCAGCAGGCGATCCGCGTCGCCGTCAAAGGCAAACCCCAGGCCCAGCCCCAGGCTTTTCACGCTGGCCTTGAGCTGGCCCAGATCGGTGCTGCCGCATTTCACGTTGATGCGGTGGCCATCGGGCGTGTCCGAGAGCCACACCAGTTCGTGGGGCGTGTCGTCAAACACCGCATGGGCGGCGTGGCAGGCCGCGCCGTGGGCGCAGTCCAGCCCCAAACGCATCGCAACAAGGCCGCCGGGCAGCAGTGTTTTGACGGAGGCGACGTAGTCTTCCACACCGTGGGCGGCGGGCCGCACGGCCCCCATGGCCACCCCCACCCCCACGCCCGACAGCGTTCCCGCCAGGGCTTCGTTCAAAAGCGCCTCCACACGGGCTTCGCGGGCGTCGGTGAGTTTGAACCCATCGCCGCCAAACACCTTCAAACCGTTGTCCTGCACCGGGTTGTGGCTGGCCGAGACCATGACACCAAAACCATATCCCCCGCCACGGGCCGCCAGCGACACCGCCGGTGTGGGGCAAAGCCCCAGCAGCGTCACCTCCAGTCCCATGGCGCTGGCCCCGGCAGCCAAAGCGTGGGCGAGCATGTCGCCGCTCACCCGGCTGTCCTGACCCACCACCAGCGACACAGGCAGTTTTTCTTCCTGCGCCAGTCGCCCCAGGGCCTTGCCCAGAGCCAGGGCCAGTTCGGCGGTGAGCCGCTCACCGGCCACGCCGCGGATGCCATCGGTGCCAAACCACTTTTTCACGCCGGGATTATGGCGCAATGCGCCCGTTGATTTCAGGAACCCTGTGCCTTGGCAGAAAAACATTGCCCCTGACGAAAGGCTGCCGCTAAAATCACGCCCCTATGTCCCTGGATGCATCGGTTCTATCTGCGCTCACCGCCGGTGGCGCAGCCCGCCTCATGGTCAGCGCCCAGATGGGCGCGGTGCTGGAAAAAGGCGGCCAGCGCCAGCAACTGGCCCCAGGCCCCATGGCCATGAAAGACGCCCTGACGTTTTTTGCCACCTTCATGCCCGCTGCCCAGGTGCAACGCCTGGGGGCCGCCCCACGGGGCCAGTTCAACCTGCCCCACGAGGGAGGCGCGCTGAAAATCCAGTTTCAGGCCCAGCCCTTTCAGTTGCTGGTGGCCTTTGAGGGCGAAGAGGGCGGCGCTGCCCCTGCCCCACCTCCTGCTGCTGCTGCTGCACCCGCGCCCTCACCGGAACCCGCCCCCGCCCCGTCCGAACCGCCACCGGCCCCCCCACCCCCCGCCGCTGTTTCGGCCCCGCCTGCCCATGGGCCTGCGCCGCCGTCTTCGGGCATGGGCGGAGATGGCCCCCTCACGGGCAATGACGAAGCGGACATGCTGGAAAAAGCCTGGTGGCAGCAGTTCCGCCCATCACCCTCTGGCGCCAAACGCCTGGAAAACCTGTTTCGCATCATGGTGGCCAAGGGAGCCAGCGACATTCATCTGGCCAGCCACACCGAGCCGATGATGCGCATGAGCGGCGACATGGTCCGGTTTCCTGATGAGGCGGTGATAGAGCCCCGCGAGATGTACGAAATGCTCCTGAACATCCTGCCCCACCGCAACCGGATTCAATACGAAAACGACTTCGACACCGACTTTGCCTATGAAATCAAGAATCTGGCGCGGTTCCGTTGCAATTACTTTCGCGATCGCATGGGACCGGGGGCGGTGTTCCGCCAGATTCCCGAAAAAATCCCCTCTGCAGCCCAACTGGGTGTGCCGGACAAAGTGCTGGAACTGGGGTTCCTCACCAAGGGACTGGTGCTGGTGACCGGCCCCACGGGCAGCGGCAAGTCCACCACGATGGCGGCCATCGTGGACCACATCAACGACAACCGCACCGACCACATCATCACCATCGAAGACCCCATCGAGTTCGTGCATCCCAACAAAAAATGCTTGGTGAACCAGCGGCAGGTGGGCGTGCATACCGAAGGATTCAGCCGCGCCCTCAGGGCCGCCCTGCGCGAAGACCCCGACATTGTGCTGGTGGGCGAAATGCGCGACCTGGAGACCATCGCCATCGCCATTGAAACCGCCGAAACGGGCCACCTTGTGTTTGGCACCCTGCACACCACCACCGCCCCCAGCACCATTGACCGCATCATTGACCAGTTCCCCCCCGAACAGCAGGAACAGATCCGCGTGATGCTCTCCGAAAGTCTCAAGGGCGTGGTGAGTCAGTGCCTGTGCAAAAAAATCGGCGGCGGGCGCGTGGCGGCGCTGGAAATTTTGATGGTGGACGGCGCAGTGGCCAACCTCATCCGCGAAGGCAAAACCTTCCAGATCAAATCCATCATGCAGACCCAGAAAGCCAAGGGAAACCAGTTGCTGAACGACGCCCTGGGCAAACTGGTGAAAGAAGGCAAGGTGGAGCCGATGGAAGCCTTCATGAAATCGGTGGACAAAGACAGCATGAAAGCCATTCTGCAGGGCATGGGGCACAACGTTGAACTCACCGGGAGCAAATAAATTGCGGTGGACCGGGGCCTGCTTTTGGCTGCTGGCCACCATGGGCCTTTGCCGCGCCGAGGGCATCCAGAAGGTCAAGCCGCCTGCCGCCCCGGTGGGGGGCGTCTCGGTGCTGAGCACGCTGGACCAGAACCCCGGCTCGGTCAATGACGACCTCCTCACCCAACTGCAAAACGGCCTGGACCTCACCCCCGGCACACCCGACATTCTGGGCGCGCCCCGCGCTTTGCTGGAAGACCGTTTTGACGTGCTGGCCACCGGGGCCACCGACACCTGCCCCATCGCCTCGGCCCAGCCCCTGTGGTGGCTGAAACCCAAAAACATGCCCGATGCCTCGGCCTATCGGCGCACCCTGCTGTGCGGCGTAAACCTGCACACCGCCTTTGGCGGCTGGTGGGACTGGTCCGCCCTCGCCCCGCCCGAAAACAAAACCATTCCCCGTCATCTGGCCCGCCACGGTGCGGGTTGGCTGGGTGAAGTGCTGGAAGAAGCCGAACTCACCCCCTCCTCAACCCTGACGCCGCCGCCGGTGTGGATGAACGTGTCCACGGAAATCCCGGATCAGGTGGCTCAGGTGCTGGCCTTCACCGCCGGGGACGTGGCCTTCCTGGCTTTGCAGTGGAGCGACGCCGCCTCGGCCGCGCAGGACAAGGATGCCGTCTTTTCACTCATCAACACCCTTTCGTCTGGCCCCACAGGTGGTTTGCTTTCCGCCACCATTCCCCGACTGGCCCTGGAGGTGTATCAGGACACCACCCTGCCCCCGGCGGTGCGCTGGCGGGCGCTGGAACAGGCCCGCCGCCTGCTGATGCCCACCACCGGCGTCAAAACCTGGAAAGAAGACCTGCGCACCACTTGGCTGCTGGATTCCCTGCGCCTCTCGCTGCCCCAGGGGCGGGAATCGGCCAACGCGCCTGCTCCGCCTGCGCCCACACAGGGTGTGCTGCTGGGCCGCTGGCCTGCCCTGGTCTTCAGCCAGACGGAGGGGAGTTTTTTCAAGGTGGCTTCACTAGACCGCAGCCGATGGAAGGAACTGTCCACCGAACTGGCCACACCGCCCCAAAACCCTGCTCCCGTACTGGGCCGGGCCATCCTGAACAGCCTGGGGGCACAGAAGATTCACGATTCCGAAGCAGCTTTCCTCACCTACCCCACCTACGAAGCCACCTTCAGCAGCCACTTCGGCCCCTTTTATGGCCACCTGTGGGTGTTTGAGCGCCAGAACGACGCCGTGGTGGCGCTGATTCTCGCCGCTGACCCGGAACTGGTGGGCAAAAACAGCCCCACCCTGCCCTTGGTCAAGGCCCTGGAACTTGGGTCCGAACCGCCGCCGTGATGATTTCTATTGGCTGGCGTCAACCGCCCAAGGGGCTTGACAGGGGCGGTTCCATCGCTGCTAACTTTTGATAAGAAACCAAAGTTTTGCACACTTTACATGAGTAGGCGCGACGCCCATTGCTGTTAGTTTTATTGGTAGCCCCGGCGTCCCGCCGGGAGTAAAAAAACGCCGAAGGCGTCACCAAACAGGGGTTTTTCAGGGAAATACGAAGAGGAATCTGAATGGTGTGCGCCTTTGGCGCGGTTGACACTCCCGGCGAGACGCCGGGGCTACCTCAAAAAACCCCCGATAATCCGGGACGTTTCTCACAAACCTAACAGCAATGGGCGCGACGCCCCCGTCGCGCAACAATCAAAGCAAAATCAGGCGTTTTTGCCGTTCACGGCGACGGGGGCGTCGCCGCTACTCTCGTAAGGCTAACAGCAATGGACACCGCGCCTACTCCTGTAAAATGCTTAAAACCCTGATTTCATGCCAAAAGTCAGCAGCTATGGGCAAGATGCCTGCGCCACCAAAGAGCAAAAGATGGTTACTGCAACAGTTGCAGCACGCTCTGGGGCTGGGCGTTGGCCTGCGCCAGGATGGCCGTGCCGGACTGCTGGAGAATCTGGAGCTTGGTGAATTCGGTGATTTCGGTGGACATGTTGGCGTCGAGAATGCGACTTTTGGACGCGCTGATGTTGATGTCCTGCACAGTGAGGTCGTTGATGATGTTCACCAGACGCCGCTGGCGCACACCCAGTTCGGCCCGGATGCGGCCAACCTCTGAAATCAACTCATCGGTGAAGTCAATCAGGCCCTGAAAACCGCTGGAAATGTCTGGCGGCGGGTTGAGCAGCGGAAACGCAAGACCCGCGCCGTCGTTGGGGGTGTAATCCGTGCCCACGATGGTCACGAACGAGTCCATTGTGAGTGTGCCGGCGTTGAAGCTGCCGGAGAAATAGGTGAGGCTGCGAATGGTGACGCCCATGCGGAACTCGCCACCGTTGTCGGCCCCCACCTGCAGCACCGGGGCGGTGGTGAACGTGGGGTCGTTGGGGTCAAATTCCGGGTTGTTCAGAATGTTCTTGGTGTTGAAGGTAACCGCATCGTTTTTGCGCACCAGTTCGGCGGCCAGGGACATGAACTCTTCGTAAAGTTTCTGCTGGTCGGAGGTGCTGAGGGTGGACTGGTTGGCCCCCCGCACGGCAATGTCGCGCATGCGCTGGGCAATCTGGCGGCTTTCTTCCAGCGCGCCATCGGCAGTCTGGATCATGTTGATGCCGTCTTCTGCGTTCTGGATGGCCATGTCCATGCCACCCACTTGGCCCTTCATGCCAAGAGAAATGGCCAGACCCGACGGATCATCCGCTGCCTTGTTGATGCGGTAACCGCTGGAAAGCTTCTCAAGAGAATTTTTGATGCCCAGATTGGTCTTGCGCAGGTTGGATAAACCTGTGAGCGCATTGATGTTGGTGTTGATGATGGACATGGGGGCAAGGGCCAGCTTTTTTGCTTCTCTTGTCCTGTATCGGGCCTCCCTGGAAATACTTAAGTGAAAAAATTGTCACAAAGCAGAAACCTGGCCTGGATATATAAAGCCCTCGGATTTTTGCCTTATAAAATGGCCTCGGCCAGTTCGCCCAGCATGGGCCGGGCCAGCTCCTGCACCGCAAACTGGCTGGCGCTCACCAAGCCCGTGGGGCTGGTGAAGTTGATTTCGGTGAGGTAGCGCCCAATGAAGTCCAGGCCCAAAAAGTGCAGCCCCTGGCGGTTCAGTTCCGGGCCGATTTCGTCGCAGATGGCCTGAATGGGCCTGGGCACCCTGGCGGGCACGGGGGTACCCCCCATGGCCATGTTGCTGCGGATATCCCCCTTTTTGGGCACCCGGCTGATGACGCCCAGCACGCGCCCCCGCCACAACAACACCCGCAGGTCGCCTTTTTTGATTTCCGGCAAAAACGCCTGGGCCACCACCGGCACGCTGCCAAACTGGGTCAGATTCTCCAGAATGCTCTGGTGGGTGGGGTTGGACTGCTCTACCAGCACCACCCCCCGCCCGGCGTAGCCGTCCAGGGGTTTCACCACCATGCGACCCCCCATTTCCGCCAGCACGGTGAGCAGGTGGGGCACGTCGCAGGTCATGACTGTGGGGGGCATGAACCGGGCGAATTTCACGGCCAGCACCTTTTCGTTGTTGGCGGCGATGGCCTCTGGCCGGTTGATGATCTTGACGCTGGCGGGCAAAAGCCCGGCCCAATAAAGACCATAAAGATAGTCGGGGTTCACCGGCGGGTCTTTGCGCAGAAACACCGCCTGGGCCTGGGCCGCCTCAAACACCTGCCGCTCCCCCCAGTTCAGGCGGGCTGCCCCCAGCCGCCCGGTCACCCGCACCGGCACAGCCCAGGCCACGGCGTGTCCCTGACGCAGTTCCAGATCGTTATAAGAAGCCGCCCACACCTGCCAGCCCCCGGCGCAGGCAGCCCGCATCAGCTCCACGGTGCTGTCGGTATTGGGCTTCAGGCTGGGCAGCGGGTCTGCAACAAACAGGAGTTTTTTGGGGGTTTTGGCCATGGTTGGGTGTCCTTGCTGGGCGAATTCTCAAAAAAACGGCTTTTTTCAGGCCTTTTTATCGCCAGAAAGGCATTTTACAACCCAATGGAACACCCCATTCGGTGCAGAAAAAAAAACCAAACAAATTGATTGACATGCCAGTCATAAGTAATACAATGCGCGTGTGACAGAATGATTGTCACACGAAAGGAGAACACCATGAAAACCATCACCAACAGCTTTGCCGAAGGGGTTATCGCCATGTTCTGCAACGTGGGCCGCCAGTACACCTTCGCCAAAAGCACCCAACCCACCCCCGAAGAGCTGAGCGCCTGGATTGCCCAGCAGGAAAAGGTGGCCACCTATGGCCCAGCGCCCGCCCTGCCCCAGATGGCGATCAGCGCGTAAGCCCTTCTCTTGAACAGGCAACACCCAAAAACGGGCCAATAGGCCCGTTTTTTTGTGGTTAGTGATCCTTCCGACTTGAAACTGGTGGCGCAGGCATCCTGCCTGCGTTCATATAAAAGGCAGGCGAGACGCCTGCCCCACCAAAACTGGTTTTTTTCTTACTATTTGTGCTTTTTCCGGTAATCCACCTGGGTTTTGAGCACTTTCTGATAGAACCCCTTCCCCACCTTGGGGGCCAGTTCGCGGGTGGTTTTGGCCCCTGCCGCCCTGAGTTGCTTTACCAAAAGCGCCGGCGGCTCCACCACGTTGTATTTCAGGCGTTTAAGTTTGGTCACGGCGGCTGCTTCGTCTTTGGGCACCTGCTGGCGAATCACCTGGGCCATGGATTTCAGCTCTGAGAGCAAAATGGCCTGCTGGTTTTTGGGCACACGGTTGAGGCTGCCATTGGAAAACACCAGCACACCGGCCTGAAAGAGGTGATCGGTGTGGGTGATATAGATGGTGGGGCGCTTCACGGCGCTGCCCAGCACGAAGTCAAACGAAGCTGCGGCGCTGAAGCCGTTGGCTCCGGCGTTGACCAGACCCGTGGCATAGGCGCTGGGCACCTCGGTCACGGCCAGGGCGCGGGCGCTGGCCCCCAGGTTTTTCCAGAAAGTCATCTGCACGGGGCTTTCCCAACTGCCTATTTTGAGCTTGCGCAGATCCTCCACCTTGTTCACCGGGCCTTTGGTGATGAGCTGCATAAAGCCGTTTTCCATGAAATCCACGGTGTGCAGGTTGCGGCTTTTCAGGCGCTGTGAGAGTTCGGGATAAATGGCTTTGTCCATGACGTAATGGGCTTCGCCGAAGTCCTTGAACAGATAGGGGAACTCCAGCAGCATGAAACCCCGCTCCAGACTGGTAAGCGCCGCGCTGGTCAAGCCCGCGCCGTCCAGGCCGC
>CAYJOG010000090.1:0-8795 GCA_964371695.1 uncultured bacterium | reverse complement strand
TCCCCACCCGGGATGCACGGGAAATCCTTTATGAAGGTTTCCGCCACCGGGCGGAGACGGCGCTGTCGCAGGTGTCCCGCGCCAACCAGGGGGCGCTCGTGCTGGCGCGTCAGGCCATGGTGGAAAACGACGGTGCGGTGGTAGAGCAGGCCCTGCTTTTGAACCTGAACCTGGAGCCACTGGATGGGGCCAGCGAGTTCACCCCCGCCACCCGCGAGCGCCTGAAAAGCGGCGCACGCCGCGCCCAGTCGTCGCTGCGCATTTTTGCTGACAAGTTCAAGGAGGGCGGCGTCACCCCGCAGGACGACGCTTATCAGTCTCTGGTCAAGAACAGCGGCCAGTTGCAGCATCAACTGGATCAGGCCGAGGAAGCCCTCACGGAATACCGCAGTCAGCAGCGCCTGGCCCTCAGCCAGCGGGAGTCGCTGCTGCTGATGGTGTTGGGTCTGTTTGGCGTGTTCGGGGCGCTCTCGATTGTGGTGGTCACCCGGTCTTTCAAGGTGCAGGTGTGGACACCGGTGAGCAACATTCTGCGCTACACCCAGCGCCTCGAAAAAGGCGATCTTTCGGCGGAACTGCTGGACAAAAACCAGATGGGCGGGGCCGACGAACTGGGCAAGATTGCCAGGGCCGTGCAGGGGTTGGGCCACACGGTGCGCAACATCTTTCTGGCCATCCAGAGCCACGGGGCAGACGCCGGGCAGATCGCCGCCCGCCTGGACAACCACTGCCGCTCGCTGGTGGACCTGAAAACCGAAGGCGCCCGCAGCCTGGACGCGATCCAGAACCGCCTGCGCGACAACCTGGCCCTGTCCGAGGATTTTGCGGGTGGCGCGAACGACGCCCAACACTATGCCGTGGAAGTGGTGGGGCGTTTTTCGGACATGCAACTGGCCTCGCAAAATCTTCAGGAGCAGTCCAGGGAACTGGCCCAGGCGCTGGGCAGCGCCACGCAGAGCGCCGAGGGACTGGGCCGCCACACCGATCAGGTGTTCGGTGAAATCCAGCGGGTGCGCGACGGCATGCAAGACGGCCTGACCAGCGCCGAAGGCATGCTGGGGTCTATCCTGGAACTGGGCGAGCAGAGCGGCCACATTTCCAGCGCCGTGGATGAAACCGGCGCGGTGGTGGAAGAAATGATGACCGGCAACCAGCAGGTGATGGAAAATATCCGGTCCATGGATTCGAACATGGACATCGCCTTCCGCCAGATTGAAGCGCTTTTGGTCAGCATCAAGTCAGTGGACGGCAGCATCCGCGAAGCCACCAGTTTCAGCCGCGAAGTCTCCAAAACCGCCAACGACGGCCATCAGATCATGGAGCAGGCCATCGAAAAAATGCGGGAAATCAAAACCATGGTGCAGGGCACCGCCAAGCAGATCAAAGACCTGGGCAGTTCCAGCCAGGAAATCACCAACGTGGTGAGCACCATCACGGGTCTGGCCGAGCAGACCAATCTGCTGGCGCTCAACGCCGCCATTGAGGCCGCCCGCGCCGGTGAAGAGGGCAAGGGTTTTGCGGTGGTGGCGGACAAGGTGCGCGAACTGGCCGAGCAGAGCAGCCTGAGCGCCAAAGAGATCGAAGGCCACATCATGGAGGTGCAGCAGGAAACCGAAAAGGTGGTGCAGCACATGGTGGAGTGGGGACGTCAGGTGGAAGAAGGCGTGAACCTGACCGACAACGCGGGCAAGAAAATGGTGACCATTGTGGAAAAAGTGCGCCACGCCACGCGCCTGATGACGGAAATCAACACTGACACGCAGGATCAGGCCAAGCGCAGCGACAAGGTGAAACAGGTGGTGGACCGCCTGACCCAGGCCAGCCAGGTGATCCGCACCAGCATGCAGGAGCAGGACCAGGGCGCACGGCGCATGGTGGAGGCCATCGTGACCCTGCGGGATATCGCCCAGCACCTCAAGCAGGGCTCCACCGGGCAGGAAGAGGCCTCACGGCATCTCACCCAGTTGATGCTGCATCACCGCGAAAAAGCCGAGGGCCTGCACCGGCGGCTGGTGGATCACCGCCAGGTGTGTGGTCTTTTGATGCGCCACCTGCAGGGGGCAGCCAGGGCGGGCAGCGAAATCAATCACCTCTCGCGCCAGCAGGTGGAAAAACACAAAGACCTGCTGGGATCCGGTGAACACGTGGTGGAAGAAACCCGGAGGCTGGCGGGGCGCGTGAGCGCAGACCTGTCGCGTCACCGGCAGTTGCTGGAAGACCTGGGCATGCTGGCCAACGCCGAAAAAGACGGCCTGGGCGTGGCCCGCACGGTGCATGCCGATGCCCGCGTGCTCACCACCACCGTGCAGCAGTTGCTGGACATTCTGGTGGATTTTCGACTGGAAACCGCCCCCGCTGCATTGCCAGAGGCCACCCCGGAACACGGCCTGCGGCCCGTGGAGGAGACATGAAAGAGTCTCCCGCAGCGCCGTCGCTCAAGACCCTGGTGGCCCCTGGGCCGCCTTGGCGCATTGTGTTGTTTGACGACCAGACGACGGGCATGGAGCTGTTCAGCCCCGTGCTGGAAAAACACCCGGACATGAAGGTGCTGGGGAGTCTGAAAAGCGCTGAAAACGTGGAGGTGCAGCTCAAGCACTTTCGCCCCCATCTGGTGATTGTGGATCTCCAGGCCCGCCGCATGAACGCGCTGGACCTGATCGAAAAAGTCACCCAGATTCGCCCCACGCCGGTGCTGCTCATCATCCCGCCCAAGCGGCTTGAGGCCGAGCGGGTGATCCGCGCCATGGAGCTTGGGCCGGTGTTCTGTTTCGAGCGGCCCAGCACCCTCAAGGAGTTTCAGTCCCGCACCGCCGAACTGGTGGAGCTGTGTTCCCAGGCCGCCGCCAGTGGCGTGGGGCTGCCCATCCTGAGTCCGGCGTCGCATCAGGCCGCCGAGGTTCCGCCGCCCCCCGTGCAGCGCCAGCGCACCCTCAACAAGGACTTGCCCGTGGTGTCTCTGGGGCTTTCCACCGGCGGGCCGGGTGCGCTGTTGGAGTTTCTCTCGCACCTGCAGGGGCCGGTGGGCTGTGGTCTGGTGGTGGCCCAGCACATGCTGGCGGGCTTCATGGAGGCCCTGGTCACCCGTCTGCGCGAGCGCGTGGGATTTCATGTGGAACTGGTGGATCGCGAACTGCCTATTCAGGCGGGCACCGTGTATCTGCCCGTTGAAAACCACCACCTGCTGATTGGTGGCAGTCAGAAAACCCCTGTCGTGATGGTGCTGCCGGTGACCCACGCGCCCAAACCAGCTTGCCCCAGCGTGGATCTGCTGTTTGAAAGCGCCGCCCGTGTGCTCAAGGACAAATCCCTGGGGCTGGTGTTCACCGGCATGGGGCGGGACGGCCTGGAAGGCGCACAGGCCATTGTTTCGGCGGGGGGCAAGGTGTGGGCGCAGTCCAAGGAAAGCTGCGTGGTTTATGGTATGCCCCGCGTGGTGGCCGAAGAAGGCTTGGCCGAGCAGGTTTTGTCGCCGGTTCAGATGGCCCTACAATTGGCCCGCTTGGCCGGTCTTCCCAAAACTTCAGCTTAAAAAATACAGATGAAACGAACCCACCTTACGGATAATCGCCTGCCCGGCTTTTTGACTGGTTTGCCGGTTGCCTCCGTGCAACCTCGCAAACAGCGCCGCACGGCCCAGCCCGACCCCAAAATTTTTCAGCAGGTTGGTGTGTTTCCCCGGAGAGGTTCATTGGCTTTTCAACCCCGGCCACGCTGGACCGGCGGCGGAAACGGCCATCCTTGGCCTCTGGCTTCCTGGTTCTGCGCCTCCGGGTTTTCTTCTCCACTATCGTTTCAGGATTCAGGGAATAGGCGGTAACGGTGATGCGGTTATTTTTTCGCGTGTGTGTCATGGTGGTGAGCCTGGGGCTGTGGGCGGGCGTGGTGTTGGCCCAGAGCCTGCACGAAAAGGCCCTGGAGGAACATAAAAAAGGCGACCTGACCCAGGCCGAGGCCCTTTATAAAAAGGCAGTTTCCGAGGACAAGAACAATCCGGTGCTGCGCATGGACTTTGGCGACCTGCTCATGCTTCAGCAGCGGTTTTCAGAGGCCAGGGAGCATTATCAGGCGGCCATCGCCATCGCCCCCAAAAACGCCACCGCCCACACCAACCTGGGGCTGGTGCATGAGGCCCTGGGTGACCTGGACAAAGCCAAAAAAGAGCACCAGCAGGCCCTCACCATCGACCCCAATCATCCCCAGGCCCACCTCAACCTGGGTCACGTGCTGGAAATGATGGGCCTGTTGAACGAAGCCAAAGAGGAATACCGCAAGTCGGTGCTCATCAACGTGAATTACCTGCTGGGATATGAAAGTCTCGCCCAGGTGCTCACCAAAACGGGAGAATACAAAGCCAGCGCCGAAACCTATGAAAAGGCCCTTTCCATAGACCCCGGCTCGGCGGCCATCCACAACAATCTGGCCCACGCCTATTACAAAATGGGCGACTACGAAAAAGCTGTCAAAGAGCTTGAAAAAACCCTGGAACTGGACCCCGGCAACGAGGTCATTCGCAAAAATCTGGCCTATCTGCTGGAGAAAGCCAAAGGACAGGTAGAGGCGGCGGTGAGTGATCAGTCCACAGCCCCCGCTGTCCCCAGCACAGGGCCGGTGGCCGCCCAGGATGTGAGCGAACAGGCCCTGGCCGAAACCCTGCTGGCGCTGGAGAAGGCTTCAATCCCTGAGCCGGAAACGGCCAGCACGCCCCCGGCCCCAGCCGCAGAAGCTCCCGTTGTAGCCGAAACAACCGCCGAACCAGAAGAAGAAATGGCCGCTGCGCCAGAAGAAGAGGAAACGGTGCTCAACCCTGTTTCCAACGCCGAGCGCGCCCGCATGCGGGGTCATATTCGCACCGGCGATTTGCCCCGGAAAAACAAAAAATCAAAGGGGTCAGAAGAGGGCCAGGGGGCTGAGGCCGCGCCCGAACCCGCCGAGGCTGCCGCCACCGCACCGGCTGGGCGCGAGTCGGCGCGGGAAAAGGGCAGGGGGGCTGTCCGCGCGCCCTCTCACGGTTTTGCCACACAGGACATGCCACTGGATGTGCTCAAGGCCCGGCTTTATGCCGTGCAGGGACTGCGGGGCAAAACCCTGGGTATCGAAGCCGCCGAGGACATCACCGCCAAGCTGCTGTCAGCACTGAACGGCCTGGGTATTCTGGACGTGGAGCTGGCCGAGGGTGTCCCCAACCCGGCGATGGACCGGGAAGTGGACCTGGTGCTCACCCCCACGCTCAGCCGTTATGGCCTCAGCAGCGGCACCAAATCGGTGCTCATGGGCCTGCGTGAAACCCAGACCACCACCGCCGAAGTGGTGCTGGACATTGTGGTGGTAGACCGCCACAACCGGCAGATTCACACCCGCAGCAACATCGCCGGGCGGCAAACCAGCGCCGGGTTTTTGCTGTTTCAGGAAGAAAACGCCCTGCTGGCCCAGGCCTCTCAAAGCGCCGCCGCCCAGGCTGCCAGCGCCGTGCGCACACTGGTGTTGAGTCTGGCGCGGTAGTCTTGTGGGGAATCTGGATTCCCCTGTGGTCATCGCAATACGAAAAATGGGTTTACGGGCCTGGTTACAACAAATTTTTGGTTCATTTTCTTGAAGTCTGTGTCCTCTGCCATCGTTCCCTCTCCCATGCAAAGCACGGGAGAGGGAACAATTGCGGCGTGCCTAAATTTCTTCAAAATGAACTATTTGTCTGCAATCAGGTTTTTGCGAATCTCAGCGTGTTCCTGCTCAAAGTGGCCGTGCAGGGCGCGGCGCACCATCTCTGGCGTCGCGGCGTCGGCGTTTTCAAGAAACAGCGTGGCGGTGAGGTGGCGCAGGGTGGTGTGGGGTTTCAGGCCCGGTGTGTAACGCGTGCTGCCCCGGATTTCGCCGGTGCCTTCGGTGGCCACCCAGCGCCAGAGCATTTCTCCGGCGGACATGACCCAGGAATGGTGGCCGCGCCAGTCCGACCACTGCTCCCGCACCCAGTTCGGTGTTTCGGCGGGCCAATCCGTGAGGCGCAGTGGCAGGTTGAGGCACTGAATGCCGTCCACCGGCGCGGGGTCCAGCTTGGCCTCGCCGCGGGGAAGGCCCCGCACCAGCCGTGCATAGCGCCGCCACATGGCCAGAATCACGTCTTCGACCGACGCATTGAAGGCCTGGGTGAGCGAAAAGGAGCTTGAAACACCACCGGGGTGGGCGGGGTTGACCGTGGCGGCGGCGGTTTCATCCACGGGCGAGGCTCCGCTCAGTGCCCCGTGGCCGCCGAGTGTTGCAGCAGCTTGGTCAGGCGTACTGCGTTGCCCCGGCCCAGATATTCCACGCCGTCCATCATGCGTTTCACCAGATACACGCCCCGGCCCCGGTCGCGCACCAGGGCGTCGCCCTCGGTGGGGTCGGGCAGGGTTTCGGGGTCAAATCCTTCCCCTTCGTCTTCCACGGTGATTTCCAGGCGGTCCTTGAAAATGGTGTAGGTGATGCGCACCAGCTTGTCCTGGTCTTTCTGATTGCCGTGTTCGATGGCGTTCACACCCAGTTCGTGCAGAGCCAGTTTCATTTCCCAGATTTCCTCCGAAGACAGGTCGGAATCCTGGAACAATCGGCTCATCAGGCCGTTGATTTCTTCGAGAAACCGGAACTCGGATTTCATGTCAAAAGAAATTGTTTCCACCATGCCCATGTTCTCGCGCCGGTGGTTGGCTTCTTCGATGGCTTCCTTCACCAGTTTCACCAGTTCTTCGGTGTCAAAGGGTTTGGTGACATAGGCGTCTGCCCCGGTGATGAGCCCCTCGATGCGGTCTTCGTTGCGTGAGCGGGCGGTGAGCATGAGCACCGGCAGCAGGTTGTAGGTGCGTTGCAGTTTCAGTTCCTTGCACACTTCAAAGCCGTTCATGCCCGGCAGGCGCACGTCCAATATCACCGCGTCAGGGGGGTGTTCATAAACCGCCTTGAGGCCCTCCGGCCCGGCGGTGGCCGTGCGCACCCGGAATCCTTCCATCTCAAAGGTGGTTTTGAGCAGCTTCAACAGATCGGTGTCGTCGTCCACCACCAGCAGATCCATGGTCTGTGTGTCGCTCATTGGTCTTTTCCCAGCAACAGCCAGTGCCAATGCATCCAGGCGGGAACAAGGCTCAAGAGCAGTGCGCCTCCCAAAAACAGGGTGTGAACATCCACCATTTCACTTCCTAGTAGTATATCACCAGCCGGGGCAAAAAGACTCAAACCCGCCGAAACAAAATAAAGCTGCCAGGCCCGGTGGGTGCGCAGTGCCTCGGCCAGCTTGCGGCTGATCAGCCCCATGGCGGCAAAAGCCACCGCCGCGCCCAGCGAAAGCGCCATGTGGCCAAACCAGAGCAGAGGCGAATGTTCCATGATCCAGAGAACAGCTTGAGGTTATTTCAGAAGCATGTTATGGGCCAGATGCACACCACACAAATAAAGAGCGGTGCCCAGCAGCATCTCTGTCACGGCCTGGGACTGAATCTGGGGCAAAAACAGGCTGCCCGCCAGCCCCACGGCCAGCAGGCCCAGCACGGCGGGGTAAAGGGCAGTGCCCGGTTTGACCTTCAGAATCCGCTGGTGATAACCGCTGATGCGCCACATGAGCCACAGGTGCAGCCCTGCCAGCCCCGCAAGGCCCCAGGCCACGAGGCTGAAGTCGCTCACGTGCCCCGCCGGAACGCCTGCACAAATCCCGACTTGAAACTGCGCCGTGCGCCGCCCCCCAGCAGGCCCTCGCGGTCTTCAAACTTGCCGCGCACCTGAATGCCGCCCTGGGCGATGTCGTATTGGCGGATTTCCTTGTCGTGATCGGTGCCGCGGGATTTCAGCACAAACAGCGCCCGCTGGATTTCGCTGTCAATTTCCACGTATTTCATGAACACCAGGGTGTCCACGATATAGGCCATGCGGGTTTCCATGCCGTGTTGCTCGCCCAGCAGGTCCATGGATTCGTAGGTGAAAAACGAGGTGAGTTTCTCCCGTTTCAGGCCGTTTACCAGGCTGGTGAGCACTTCGTCATCGGCAGACGGCTGGCCGTTGGTGACGCGGCGAAAGTGCGACACACTGTCGATGAAAATGCGCTTGCAGCCCAGTTCGTTCACCGTTTCGCTGATCAGCCCCATGGGTTTTTCCAGTTCCTGCTTGAACACTTCGGGGCTGGTGAAAATCGTGCGCAGCATGCCCCGGCTTTCCAGCGATTTCAGGTCCATGCCGATTTCCTGCGCGTCGCGGTACATCTGGTCTGGAAATTCCTCAAATGTCACCACCAGTCCTGGCTCGTTAAAACGTGTGGCCCCGGTGTAAATGGCCTGAAGCCCCAGTGTGGTTTTGCCCGTGCCCGGCGGCCCCACCACCAGCACGGCGCTGTGCTGGGGCACACCACCTTTGAGCATGGCGTCCAGTCCTTCGATGCCGGTAATGACTCTGGGAATCATGGATTCGTTCAATAGTTTAACGGATTACACCCCAAGGCGTATTGAAAAAATCAGACTCTTGCGGCCATGGATGGCCGCACCCGAAAACCGAAACTTGGAAAAAGGTGAGGTTTTCGCCACGCCGAGGGTGGCTCTGCCCCCGATGGCGTTGAGTTTTAAAAGTCCACGACGGACTTTTAAAACAAACTCAAAGGGACGGGAACACCTTGTCAATGCGCTGGAGCAGGTCATCCAGCCGGATGGGTTTCACGATGTATTCGTCTGCCTTGAGAATGCCCAGACCCACCATTTTGTGGACGGGAGCGTCCCGCGCCGTGACAAAAAACAGGGGCACCTTGGCGGTGGCGGGGGTGGCTTTCAGCTCCTGACACACCTCCCAGC
>CAYJOG010000089.1:0-8797 GCA_964371695.1 uncultured bacterium | reverse complement strand
ATTAACCCGCCCAAAACCCCGCTTGCGGTTAAAGGACGGCCGGTTTTGGATGAGGCCGTGGGCAGGGGCAATCCACCACGGCAACTGCGGTGGATGTTGCAGGGATTGACCGCACCCGCTGTTTCTGAACACCCCGTGATACAATCAAGAGTCAGGGTATTTCTCTTTACGGCAGGATTCACATGTTACAACAAGGCGGTTTTTGGCGTCATCACCCACGCCCCGCAAAAAGGGCTGGGTTGTGGCGCGTGCTGCTGATGGCGGCCCTGGCGCTGGGCCTGCCCGCCGCCGCCAAAGCAGACTGGGTGATGACCGCGCCCGCCTGCTCGCCCAGCAGCCTGGGGCTGAGCGGCCCGGCTTATGGTTATGACGGTGTGGACTTCACCCTGCCCGGCACGTTGTTGCAGGGTTATGGCTATTGGGTGCAGGGGGGTGTGGCGGGTGAAATTGAAGACAAATGCCCCAACCCCGTGCTGGTGCCCGTCACCGTGGCCATCAACCCCGGCTTCAACCTCATCGGCAACCCGTTCGATGAACCCCTGGGCCTGAGCAATCTGCTGGGGCCGGGCGAAGAGGTTTTTGCTTACCGCAACAACCAGTATGTGTCCCTTCAGACCACCGACGCGATTCTGCCCCACGAAGGCGTGTGGTGGTATTCCCCCGGCTCCACCGTCAAAACCCTGTTTGCCGTGGCAGGCCAGAGCGGCGACGAATTTTTGAACCTTGTGGCCGTCTGCGGTCCCCTCGCGGACCCCACCGACGCCCAGCGTCTGGCCCCCGGCGGCTCTGTCTGCCGCCGCGCCCCCCAGCAGGCGGGGGAGTGCGGCTTTGCCGGGGCGTTTGAAATGACCTCCAGCGCGGTTTTTTATGTCATGGGCCTCCGGGCGTCCACGCCCATTTCCGGCCCCGGCTGTCTGCCGGGCTCGCCGGTGCAGGTGGCCGCTGGCAGCCTGGACCTCAGCGCCTCGCCCGCCATCGGTCTGGGGGCCGCGCCGGAAAATTCCCCGGCGGGCCTGTTCCCCTGGTCCAGCGCCGGGGCCAGCCTGAAGGTGGGGCTTTCCATCGCCAGCGGCAGCCTCATCCTCTCGGCCAGCGACAGCCAGGGGGCCAGCAGCAACAGCCTCATCCTCACCCTCAAGCCGGCCCTCACGGTGAACAGCGCCGTGCCCTGCCCGGTGACGGGCACGAGCTTCACCGCCACCGAGCGGGCCGCCCTGGCCATGGCCTGCATTCAACAGGCCGCCGCCGGGGGGGGCCTGAGTCAAACCGTGGCCCGCAACAACAAGGGCCAGTTGGCCCTGAACGTGGCGCTGGCCGTGGCCCTGAGCGACGGCGCTTATGACTTCGTGCCCACCAGCCAGGTGATGACCAGCGACTTCGACCCCGACACCGGCATGAACGTGACGCCTGCAGGGGAGTACCACTTTTCGGTGACGGCGGGCCACGCTGGCGTGCTGGGTCTGGACCTGCAGGGCGTGGGCACGGCGGCCCTCACGCTTGTCGAAGAAACCTACACCCGCATCGTCACCTGCCCCACCACGCTGCTGCTGCAAGACCCGGCCCTGTCGGGTTACGGCCCCCTCAGCGGCAGCCTGCCGCCCCTGCCGCCGCTCAACCTGCTGTTCGCCAGTTATCAGGGGGGGCCGATTCCCGTGCCGCCGCCGGGCCAGACCTTTGAGTTGCCCCAGTCTTCGCTGGACCTCTGCGCCGCCGCCGCCGCGCCTTTTTCCACCAGTGTGCGCCTGGGCCAGCCGGTGTCGTTTTTTGCCGTGGGGCTGGGGGGCAGCGGGGCAAGGCTGCTGAATCTGGACACGGCCACGGACTGGGTCACCCCCCGGCGTCTGGCCATCAGCGCCCTGCCGGACATGGCGGGTCTGGCGGGTGTCATGCCGCTGGAAAGCGGCGACATCCGGCCCGTGAACGTGGACGCCCCCGTGGTGTGGCCCCTCAGCCTCACCGTGGTGCGCAACGAACCCGCCGAGTTGTGGTTCACCTGCCTGCAAGGGGGGGCGTTCCCCGTGGAGCAGGCCTGCACCGAAGAAAACGGCGCGGTGAAACTCAAGCGGGTGGGCGTCATCACGGCCCACGCCCGTTATCTCAGTCCGTCGGTCAACCTGTGGCCCGACCTGCCGCCTTTTGTCGGCCCCCTGTTCATCAGCCCCAGCACAGACATCGGCCTGAACTTTGGTGAGCCGGGGGGAACCAACGCCGAGTGGCCCACGGGCCAGGTGCAGGCGCTGGACCTTGCCCCGCCCACACAGACCTACGAACTGAAAACCGCCGTGGGCGACGTGCTGATTCCCAAAAACCTGCTCATCGAGTCCGGCGCGCAGGGGGGCGTGAGCGGCTCGGTGTCCATCCGTTATTGCGCGCGGGCGGTGGACCCCGCCGACGCCCAGGCCGTGGCCCAGGCCCAGGTGGCGCTCACCGACATCAACTGCCCCGGCGTCACCACCATTGCCGTGACGAGCGCTCAGGTGCTGATGCTGAGCATTGTGCAGGATCAGGGCAGCGGCCCCGGTTTTGTGGACATCACCGACCCACCGGGTTACAACCCGCTGAGCAACATGCTCTCGGCCACGGGCAGTGGTTTTGTGGCCGTCTATGAATTGCAGGGCGGCGGCAGCATCACCATGGGTCTGAGCCAGCAGCTCTTCACCCTGACGGTGAATTTTTAGTGGTTCATCTGACTCAAAATGAGTAGCAGCGATGTCCCCATCGCTGCTGGATGGGTGCGGCGGGGACACCGCAGTAGCCACGGGCGTCTCGCCTGTGGCATCAAGACAAAGGTCAAAAAACCTTTTGGTTATAACTGGATTCCCGCTTTCGCGGGAATGACGCCAGGACACAATGAGGCTTTTACCTTTTCCGACCGCCAACTTCCAGCCTCCAACTTTCGACCCGCTGCTTCAAACCGTTGGCTGCTGGTTTTTGCTCCGCCTGATAGCATGGCCCCATGTCTCAAAAACCGGAAGTGGTGTTTCTGACGGGTGCGAGCCAGGGCATTGGTCTGGCCACGGCGCGGCGGCTGGTGGCGGCAGGTCACCGGGTGGTGATGACCGCCCGCAAGGCAGATCAATTGATCCAGGCCGCCAGCCAATGCAGCGGCCCCGCGCCGCCCCTCGTCATTCCCATGGACGTGACCGACCCGGCCCAGGTGTCCGCCGCTGTGGCGCGGGCGCAGGAACACTTCGGCCCCGTGAGCGTGCTCATCAACAACGCCGGTGTGGGGCTGAACGGTTTTCTGGAAGACCTGGCGGTGGACCTGTTCCGTCAGGTGATGGAGGTGAATTATCTGGGGGCCATCAGCGTGCTCAAGGCGTGTCTGCCGGGGCTGAAAGAGACCCATGGCGTGGTGATCAACGTGTCGAGCGTGGTGGGTTACCGAGGCCTGCCCTATATGGGGGGCTACTGCGCCACCAAGTTTGCCCTGGTGGGGCTGGGCGAAAGCATCCGCCCAGAGCTGAAACGCCACGGCGTGGCGGTGGTGGACATTGCCCCCGGCCGCACCGATACGCCCTTCAAACAAAACCTGCTGGGGGGTGTGCGCGAGCGGCCCCAGAACCGTCTGATGAAAAACAACGGCGTGGCCGCAGACACCGTGGCCGTGGCCATTGAGCGCGCCATGACCCGCCGCCGCCCCGCACGGGTGCTCCTCACGTGGCAGGGCAAAGCCATTGGTCTGGCGCAGCGCCTGTCGCCCCGCGCCGTGGACTGGCTGGCCGAAAAAGCCCTGCCGTCGTTTGTGGGGAAATAGGCGGGGGTTACAACCCATGCCGTTTCATCATGCGGTAGAGGGTGGAGCGGTCCACCTGTAAAAGGCGGGCCGCCGCGCTCATCAACGTGGCCCTGCTGGCAGCGGCGCTGGGGGTGTGGGGGAAATCTCTCCGCCAAGCCCAAGGATTTTCGCAATAAAAATTTTTCTTGCATAAAAAGCCCGGCTTGTGCTTCCATGTCCAGGCCCCTTAGTTCTTGGTTGAATCAGAACGCCCATTTTTCCAGTTAGGACCTTATCGTTTTTTAATGCGGAACGGACTTCTTCATAGTCCTTTTCTATTTGATCAAACATTTCACTTCCTTCCAGATCAAAAGCGACTGCCTTATATAAAAACGAGCTTTTCTCCTCTTTTGACTCAAATATCCTTGCACAAACAACGGCCTTCCTCAATTTTGTAAATAAGTGGCTTTCTTTAAATGGCTTGTTCCTAACCTCAACAACATCAAGCATGGTAATAGCCATTGTTTCTTTTGGGACCAGTTCCCCCTTTTTGCTCTTATTCAATGAAACAAGCTTTAGTTCCCATGAGCCAAAATTGGGGGATCGAGAAGAGTTTAACGGAAGGCCCAAGTATCTTTCAATGGTGTGGCCAGCCCAACCCTTGTTCAGCTTGCCATCTTTCCAAACCGTTACCTCAAACTCCTCGGCAATCCTTAAAAGATTCTTGCCCTCAAGCTTCCTTATCTTCTCAAGCGCCTCGGATCTCTCCATTGTTATCCCTCGACATTTTCGGCAAAAAGAAGACGGTTTTGCTTGGTAACAGAAGCTTTTGGGACAACCGGGATATTTTCAAACAAGTCTGGCGATTTTTCCTGAGCGGACAACTGATTAAGTCGCTTTTGACTCAGCTCAATGTACTCACTTTCAAGCTCAATTCCAATAAAACCCCTATTTATCCTGATGGCGGCGATTCCGGTAGTTGAACTGCCGGAAAATGGATCCAGTACCAAATCATTTTTGTCTGTAGAAGCAGCGATGATTCTTTTCAGCAAGGACAAGGGTTTTTGTGTGGGATGTTTTCCAAATTTCTTTTCTTCTCCCCTTGGGGCGTCCATGGTCCACACAGAGAGCATTTGTTTTCCACCGTTTATTTTTTTCATCAATTCGTAGTTGAATTTATGGCGGCATTTTTTGTCTCGACCAGCCCAGATGATGGTTTCTGTGGCGTGGGTGAAATAACGGCATGACAGGTTAGGCGGAGGATTTGATTTTACCCAGGTAATGTCATTCAGGATTTTATATCCAAGTTCATCCAGACAGCATCCCACGATGTGAATAATATGGCTAGTGCCAGAAATCCAGATTGATCCATTTGGCTTTAGAAGTCTTTGGCACTCCTTTAACCAGGACAGCGTAAATTGGTAGTTTCCGTGAAACCCCATTGAGCGATCCCATTTCCCCTTGTTAACCGACACCATTTTGCCGGATTGACAGGTAATACCATCATTAGAAAGAAAATAGGGTGGATCGGCAAAAATCATGTCAATTGATTCAGCGGGCATTGCGGGCATCAAATCAAGACAGTTTCCCTGATACAGCGCAAACTCTCCGCCGGGACTGGAGACGGCTGAAACCACCCCCTCCATGAAGATCGTAGAAGGCGTTATGAGGGGTTGACTGGTCTGCAAGGAATCTCCTCTGGTATGCTAACGGGTTTCAAAAGATCGGTCTACCCATCTCTCACAACCCATGCCGTTTCATCATGCGGTAGAGGGTGGAGCGGTCCACCTGCAAAAGGCGGGCCGCCGCGCTCATGTTGCCGCTGCTTTCCTGTATCGCCTGCAGGATGGCGGTTTTTTCGGCTTCGCGGGTGTGCAGGGCGCGGGCGGTTTTCAGCCCCAGGCTCTGCGCGTCGTCAAAACCGTGGGCGGGGCCGTTTTCTTCGCCGGGCAACAGGCCGCCACCGGGCAGCTCCAGCCGCGACAGCACCGGCCCCTGGTTGAACAGCACCGCCCGCTCCACCACCTGACGCAGCTCTCGCACGTTGCCGGGCCAGGCATAGCGCCCCATGGCCGCCAGCAGGTTTTCGTCAAAACCCGGCACCGGCTTGCCCTGGCTGTGGGCCGCTTCGGCGGCAAAGGCGCGGGCCAGTTCGGCCACGTCTTCGGGCCGCTGGCTGAGCGGCGGCAGGCGCACCGTGAGGGCGTTGATGCGGTAATAAAGGTCTTCGCGGAAACGCCCCTGGGCCACCATGGTTTGCAGGTCCCGGTGGGTGGCCATCACCACGCGGGCGGTGACGGGCACCGGCGTGGTGCTGCCGATGGGCACGACTTCTTTTTCCTGCACCACCCGCAGCAGACGTGCCTGAAGCTCCAGGGGCAGGTCGCCGATTTCATCGAGAAACACCGTGCCCCCCGCCGCCGCACGGAAGTACCCCTCCCGCGCCACGTCCGCGCCGGTATAGGCCCCGGCCTGATGACCAAACAATTCGCTTTCTATCAGCGTGGGCGAAACCGCCGCCAGATTCACCGCCACAAACGGCCCGGCGCTGACTGACGACAAACGGTGTATGGCCCGCGCCGCCACCTCTTTGCCCGTGCCGCTCTGGCCCATGAGCAACACCGGCGCGCTGGTGCTGGCCACTGTCTTGAGCTGCTCAAACAGACGCGCCAGCGCGGGGCTGCGGCCCAGCAGGCCAAAGTCGGTGGGTTCGCGGTGCTCTTGCCGCTTGCCCAGCGCCCCCAGGCGCTCCCGCAGTTTTTCCGGGTCCACGGGTTTTTCCAGAAAATCCCGTGCGCCGTGCTGCATGGCCTGCACCACCACCGGCACCGCGCCATAGGCGCTCACCATGATCACCGGTGTCTGGCGCGCCGCCCGCAATATCTCCGGCAGCGCCTCCACGCCGCTTTTACCCGGCAGGTTCACGTCCAGCAGAATCACCTCGAAACTTGCGGCGGTCAGTTGCTCCAGGGCGGTTTCGGCGCTGGCGGCGGGCACGGCGTGAAACCCCGTTTCGCGCAACATGCGGCTCAGAATTTCCACCGACGCCGGGTCGTCATCCACCACCAAAGCCCATTTCATGAAAACACCCGCCCACCAGAAAGAAAACAGAAAAAGGTTTTTGTCTTTTGGCTGACGCACGGACAGGAGTGTCCGTGCCACCCAAGAAAATGAAGGAGTAGGCGCGGTGTCCCCACCGCGCAACAAGCCCTTTGGAGTAGGCGCGACGCCCCCGTCGCGCACAAGCCAAAAAAACACGCAAAGGGTTTTGGTTTCTGCGGCGGTGAGGACACCGCCGCTACTCCGGGAAAGTTAGCCGCTGTGGGCGAGACGCCTGCCCCACCAGAAAGAAAACAGAAAAAGGTTTTTTGTTTTCTTGCTTGATCCCCGGCGCTGTCGCGCCGCTGGGCGCGCCCGGCAGCATCAATATGCTGCCGCAGTCCCAAAAGACCTCCCGCGCCCATTACCCGATGCTTCGCATCACCCTCTCCCCATAAAGGGGAGAGGGAAAAACGGCTCTTTTTTTTCCTCATCCTCACGCATCCACCCTGGGGGCGCTCAGGCGCACCACAAACAACGCACCTGTCTTGCCGGGTTGGGGGTGATTCTGCACGGTCACGTCGCCGCCCATGTTACGCGCCAGCGACCGCACGATGAACAGCCCCAGGCCCGTGCCCTCTGGTTTGCCCAACGCCCCCGCCACCTGCACAAAAGGGGCGAAGACTTCTTCGCGCTGATCGGGCGGCACGCCGGGGCCTTCGTCCAGCACCTCTACCCAGAGCGTTTCGTCGGCGTGATGCACCGTGAGCCGCACCGGCGCGCCCTGGGCGTGTTTGAGCGCGTTGCCCACCAAGTTGAGGATGATCTGGAGCAGGCGGTCAGGGTCTACCAGCACACGAAAGTCCGGCAGGCGCAGGTCTTCAGAAAACTCACTCTGGCTGCGGGTGAGGGTGTAGCTGATCATGCGGCGGAAATCCCGCAGCACGGTTTCGATGTGGGTGGGCCGGGGGTGCAGGGCCAGGTCGCCCTGGCTCAGGCGCACGGTGTCCAGCAGGGTGTTGATGAGGCCCTTCAGGTGCAGGGCGCTGGTGAGGATGTTTTCTGCATCCTGCCCCTGCTGGCCTTCCAGGTTCTCAGCCAGCAGGCGGCTGTAACCCTCGATGCTCACCAGGGGGGTTTTCAGTTCGTGGCTCACGGCGGCGGTGAAGTCGCCCTGCATCTGGTTGAGCCGCTGGGTCTCCTGTTGCAGGGTGTGCAGGGCGGCGAGGCGCTCCTGCTGTTCTTCGGCGCGTTTGCGCACGGCGGCCTGCATGGTGTTGGCGGTGTTGATCACCTGTTGCAGCTCGGCGGGACCACGGGGCGTGGCCTCGCGGGAAAGGTCTCCCTCGGCCACCCGCTGACCCAGCGCGGTGAGTTCATCCACCGGCCGGGTGAGCGCGCCACTCAACAGCACCATCAGCGCCACAAACACCATCAGCGAGCCAGCCCCCACCAGCAGAAACCGCTCGCGGCTCGCCCCCAGGTCTGCGGCAAAAGCCAGATCACTCACCGTGATGGTCCACTGCCCCCACAGGCGGTCTTCAAACCTGATGCTCTCGCGGAAGGTGAGCACGTCGCCCTGGCGCTGTTCTTCGCCCGCCTCCTGAATCTGCATCTGGTAAACCAGCGGGGCGCTCACCACCGTGTGGCCCTGTTTGATGGACACCAGGGGGCGCGGCATGGCGGCGGGTTGGCGAGGGTTCTGATAAAGCCGCAGGGTGGTGTGTGTATAAAAAGGTTGCTGGCGCACCAACCCCAGAGCCAGGCGCTCGGCCTCGGCATAACGCCCGGTGAGCACCAGGGGTTGCAGGGCGCGGCTGGCGCGCTGAAGCCACAGGGTGGCCTCGCTGGCTTCGCGGCGTTTGAAGGTGGTGCGCAACTGGCCCAGGGCCAGCCACGACATGGTGAGCCACAGTCCCATGAGCAGCAGCGAGACCCCCGCCACCAGTTGGTGACGGAACGAAAGGGCATGTTTGGCGCTGGCGGGCGTGATTGGGGGGAGTCTAGAACCCATCTCATAAATGTCTATGAGATGGGTTC
>CAYJOG010000088.1:0-8839 GCA_964371695.1 uncultured bacterium | reverse complement strand
GGGCCAGGGCGAACAAAAGCAGAAACGGTATGAACAGGTCTGCCAGCGACATGCCGCGCAGTGTAGAAGCAAAAAAGGGGGCTGAGACAAGTCGTGTTACCATCGCCCTGTGCGCCCAGGGGCGCGCAAACGGAAAAACCCATGGAAAAAGTTTTCATCTGCCCCGCCGAAGACCTCACCCCCGTCTGCCCCGTGGCGCGGGATTTTGAGCGGGTGCGCGTGGCGGTTTACCGCGACGGCGGCGCGTTGTGCGCCATTGACGACATCTGCCCCCACCGCCAGGGTCACCTCAGCGAAGGCCCGGTGGAAGGCGGTTATGCCACCTGCCCCCTGCACGCCTGGCAGTTTCACCTGCGCACCGGCGAAATGCGCGGCAACCCCGCCGTCAAAATCCGCACCTTTGAAGTGGTGGAAGAAAACGGCGGCGTGTATGTGTTGATGAACGAGCCGCCGGGGCAGGTAATAAGCGGCTGACCAGCGTGTCCATCAGGGATAAAGGGTGGAAAAATGGTTGACCAACTCTTCCGCAAGCTTGATCAGTTTTGTTCTGACGCCATTTGTGTTGTGGGAAAAATGGCGCACAAAAGGCAGATTTTGACAGGGAGTTTTGATCGTGTCCGAGGATGGGTCTTCCCAAGGGTATTCCAGTTTGGGATCGCCTCCGAATCTTGTTGGGTGAAGTTTCGCCAAATCTTGAACATGCACCCATATTTTCTGAAGTTCGGCCCCATCACCTTGGCCAAGATAGTTCGTGGCGAAAAGATTGTTGTGACGCGGAAGAGAGTCCAGTACCTTGAACTTGTTGTCGAAAACATTGTGGCCGGACAGAAGTTCTGAAATGGTATGTTTGCGGTGTGGAGAACGCAATTCCACCGCTTTTCCAAGCTTTTCAAACACCATTTGAAGCAACATGCAGGTTGTGGAGGGGGCAATGTTGACCTGCGCCAAATGCACGGCTGCCGCGAGGTCTTCCTGCGCTTGACGCAAAAATGCGTCTGACCAGTCTCTGGATGTGGCCAAAGCGCTATGTTCCCTTTGTTGCCACTACTCTGGTTTTGGGTTTGGGGCGGATCTTTGCCAAGCTTGTGGCCGGTTTCCGGGTTTTGGGGTTGGGATAGAGTTTTTTCAAGTCCTCCATGTCGCCCCAGCTTTCGGGCAATTCCAATACACCGTCCTTCATCATTTCCCATTCCCTGGGATGCAGCAGCATGATCACCGTGGTAAACGGGATTTCCGCAGTGGGAGAGAATTCGACAGCGTAATAATCGCCGGTGTAGGAAGTTCGGGGGGTGACTTCCAAAAGCCTGATTTTGGGTGTTGGGGAATCATCGGGCACCCAAAGAATCAGTTGGGTTTTCGGATCCACCTTCAGGTGATGCTGCACCAGTGCCTCGGCAGACTCTTTCACCGTCGCCACCCCCACTTTTTTCTTAGCCAGCCCTTTCACCACAGGTTCATGATAACAAAAGTTTTGGGAAATGTGCGCAGCGTGCTGGTTTTGGTTTTATCTTATGACGTTCCAAAAGTGGATTGCTCTGACCCCACGACCCTCACCATGTCAGCTTCTTCTCAAAAAACCTCTCCCCGCACCCAGGAACTCCTGGCGCTGATGCACGAGCGCATCCTGATTCTGGACGGCGCCATGGGCACCATGATTCACCGCCACAACCCCACGCCAGAAGACTGGGGCGGCGACAAATTCCTGAACTGTTCCGAGAACATGCTGTTGTCGCGGCCAGCGTGGATTGGCGACATTCACCGGGCTTACCTCAAGGCCGGTGCGGACATCATCGAGACCAACACCTTTGGCGCGACGCCTCTGGTGCTGGCGGAGTTTGGCCTGGAAGGCAAAAGCGACGAGTTGAACACCATCGCCGTGCGTCTGGCCAAAGAGGCCGCAGCCGAGTTCGCCACGCCAGCCAAACCCCGTTTTGTGGCGGGCAGCCTTGGCCCCACCACGCGCTCCATCACCGTGCAGGCCAACGTCACGTTTCAGGAACTCATGGAGACCTATCAGGCCCAGGCCCGCGCCCTGCTGGCGGCGGGAGTGGATATTTTTCTGGTGGAGACGGTGTTTGACACACGCAACGCCAAGGCCGCTGTCATCGCCGTGCAAAACGCCTGCGCCGAGGCCGGTGTGTGTTTGCCCGTGATGGTGTCGGGCACCATCGAGCGCTCAGGCACCATGCTGGCGGGCCAGACCGCCGAGGCCTTTGCCGCCAGCCTGCAACACATTGACCTGCTGGCCCTGGGGCTGAACTGCGCCACCGGCCCGGACCTGATGACGGGCCACATTCGCTCCATTCACGATGTGAGCCAGAAGCCGCTTTCCTGTTATCCCAACGCCGGACTGCCCGACGAAGACGGGCGTTTCCCGGAGACCCCCGCCAGTCTGGCCCGCGCCCTGTCGCGTTATGCAGAAAACGGCTGGCTGAACGTGGTGGGCGGCTGCTGCGGCACCACCCACGAACACATCGCCGCCATCGCCGAAATGGCCGCCGCCCACAGGCCCCGGCCCTTTTGGGAACCCAAACCCCACCGCTCGTTTTATTGCGGCACCGAACTGCTGGAGGCCACCGACGACAACCGCCCCCTGCTGGTGGGCGAGCGCACCAACGTCATCGGCTCGCGGGCCTTCAAAAAACTCATCGCGGCAGAAAAGTGGGAGGAATCCACCGAGATTGCCCGCAAGCAGATTCGCGGCGGCGCGCACATCGTGGACGTGTGCCTTCAGTCCACCGAGCGGGACGAGAGTCAGGACATTCCACCGTTTTATGACCTGCTGATCCGCAAGGCGCCCAAGGCCCCGGTGATGGTGGACACCACCGACCCCGCCGCCGTGGAGCTTTCGCTGACTTACCTTCAGGGCAAGGCCATCGTCAACTCCATCAACCTCGAAGACGGCGAAGAAAAGTTCGAGATCATGGTGCCTGTGCTCAAAAAATACGGCGCGGCGGTGGTGGTGGGCAGCATTGACGAAGACCCGGTGCAGGCCCAAGCCTTCACCCGCGAGCGCAAGCTGGCCATCGCCCAGCGCAGCCACGCGCTGCTCACACAGAAATATGGCTTGGCCGAAGAAGACCTGATTTTTGATCCGCTGGTTTTTCCCTGCGCCAGCGGCGACGAAAACTACATCGGCGCGGCGGTGGAAACCATCGAGGGCATCCGGCTGATCAAACAGCATTTGCCCCACAGCAAAACGGTGCTGGGCATCAGCAACGTGTCTTTTGGTCTGCCGCCCACGGCCCGCGAAACGGTGAACTCGGTGTTTGTGTATGAATGCACCCGTGCGGGCCTGGACCTGGCCATTGTGAACGCCGAAAAACTGGAGCGTTACGCCAGCCTGCCCGAAGACGAAAAACAGATGGCCCGCGACCTGTTGTTCAACACGCCGGTTGCAGACGCGCCCACGGACCACCCCCAGCACGACCTGCTGGTGACCGCCCCCGCCGACTGGCGCGAGCAGACCAAAGAACAGCGTGCCGCCATCAACCAGTTTCACATTCAGCGGGTGACGGCGCACTTTCGCGGCGTGAAGCGCGAGAAGCCCGCCATGGCCACGCTGCCGCTGGATGAACGCCTGGCCCGTTATGTGATTGAGGGTGTGAAGGAAGGTCTGGTGGCGGATCTGGAACTGAAACGGGCGGAGGGGCTTTCGCCGCTGCAAATCATCAACGGCCCCCTGATGGTCGGCATGAACGAGGTGGGGCGGCTCTTTAACAACAACGAACTGATTGTGGCCGAAGTGCTGCAAAGCGCCGAAGCCATGAAAACCGCCGTGGCCCATCTGGAACAGTTCATGGAAAAAACAGAATCCGCCGCCAAGGGCAAGGTGGTGCTGGCCACCGTGAAGGGCGACGTACACGACATCGGCAAAAATCTGGTGGAGATCATTCTGTCCAACAACGGTTACACGGTGGTGAACCTGGGCATCAAGGTGCCGCCAGAGGAAATCATCGCCGCCTGCAAACAGCATGCGCCCGACGCCATTGGCCTGTCGGGCCTGCTGGTGAAAAGTGCGCATCAGATGATCGTGACCGCCGAAGACCTGAAGCAGGCGGGCATTGAAACCCCCGTGCTGGTGGGGGGCGCGGCGCTGTCGCTCAACTTCACGCGCAAACGCATCACCCCCGCCTATGACGGCGCGGTGCTGTATTGCAAAGACGCCATGGAAGGCCTGAGCACACTCAACGCCCTGCAATCACCCGACACCCGCAGCGAAACCCTGGCCCGTGGGCGCATTGTGGCCGAGGCTGCCGAGGCCCCCAAAGCCGAAAAAATCGCCGCCCCGGCGGTGCGCAGCAGCAAGGTGCGGCTGGATGTTCCCCGCCCGCCGCTGCCTTATTCCGAGCGGCGGGTGCTGGCTGAAATGCCGGAGCACCAGACGGTTTTCAGCTACATCAACCCCCAGATGCTCTATGTGCGCCACCTGGGGCTGAAGGGCAGCTTTGACAAAAAACTGGCCGAGCGCGACGCCAAGGCCCTGGAGCTGAACGCCCTGGTGGAAGAAGTCAAGGCCGAGGCGGCGGGCTGGCTGAAGATCCGTGCCGTGTGGCGTTATTTTGAGGCCGAGGCCGAGGGCAATGCGCTCAACGTGTTCGAGCCGGGGGCCGCAGCGCCCAGTCACAGTTTTCATTTTCAGCGGCAGGCCCAGCCGGATGGATTGTGTCTGGCCGATTATGTGCTGCCGCCCCTGAATGGCGTGCGGGACCACTTCGCCCTGTTTGTGGTGAGTGCGGGAGACGGTGTGCGCGAAAAATCAGAAGAAGCCAAAAACGCTGGGGCGTTTCTCAAGAGCCACGTCATTCAGGCCCTGGCCATCGAAACCGCCGAAGCAGCGGCGGAATGGCTGCACCGGCGCATCCGCGAAGAGTGGGGTTATCCCGACCCGCCGGAGACCACCATGCGCGACCGTTTCCGCGCCCGTTATCACGGCAAGCGTTACAGCTTTGGTTATCCCGCCTGTCCCAATCTGGAAGACCAAGTGGGCCTGTTTGGCCTGCTGCACCCCGAAGACATCGGCGTGGGCTGCATGATGGAACCCGAAGCCAGCGTGAGCGCCGTGGTGTTTCACCACCCCGGCTGCGATTATTTTGCGGTGTAGCTTCCGGCCCTGTCTGGCTGCATGGCCAGGCTTTTTCCCATTAAACTGACCGGCCATGAACACCAAACCCGCCGACCCCTACGCGCCCCATCTGCCCCCGCCGGTCAATGCACCGGGCAACCACGTGCTGGTCACGGGGGGGGCTGGGTTCATCGGCTCCAATCTGGTGCACCGTCTGGCCCAGGCGGCCCCCCAGGTGGCCATTTCGGTGGTGGATGATTTTCGCCTGAGCGACTGGCGCAACCTGACCGGCGTGCGGGCCAGCGTGCGGGCGGTGGACCTGAGCCGCACCTGCCTGCGAACCCTTTTTGCAACCAACCCCGTGACCCACGTTTTTCACTTGGCCAGCATCACCGACACCACGGTGCATGACGCCCGGCAAATGCTGCACGACAACGTAGAGGGTTTTTTTCGCGTGCTGGAACTGGGCTGCCCCACGGTGTACGCCTCCAGCGCGGCGGTCTATGGCATTTCCAGCGGCGTGAATAAAGAGAGCGACGAACGCAACCCGGCCAATGTTTATGGTTACAGCAAATGTGTGCTCGAAGACGCGGCGCTGGAAGCGCGCCGGGCGGGCCAGCACGTGGTGGGCCTGCGGTTTTTCAACGTGTACGGCCCCCGCGAAACCCACAAGGGCCACGCCCGCAGCATGGCCCTGCAACTGGCCCAGCAAATGGCGGCGGGCAAGCGCCCGCGCATTTTCAGGGCGGGCGAGCAGAAGCGCGATTTTGTGTATGTGAAAGACGTGGTGGAACAGATGCTGCTGGCCATGGCCCGGGGCACCGACCCGGTTTATAACGCGGGCAGCGGCGAGGCGCGGTCGTTCAACGACATGGTGGCGGCGCTGAACACCGTGCTGAACCTGTCATTGGAGCCGGACTATTTCGAAAACCCCTACGCCTTTTACCAGCCCTTCACCCAGGCGGACATGACACTGGCCCGCGCCCACCTGCTGGATTTTCAGCCCCGTTTCACGCTGGAGGTGGGCATGGCGGATTATTTCTCAGAAGGCGTGCCCCAGCCCCCAGCGTTTTAGTTCATTTTTTTATAAGTTTATGCACTTTGCCATCGTTCCCTCTCCCGTGCTTTGCATGGGAGAGGGAACGATTTGGACATGCACAAATTTCTTCAAAATGAACTAAACAACTGAAAAAAGTTTCTTCAGGCTGGTTTTGACTTTTTTGTGGTCAGGCGGAGACAGTTCGCCCACGGTTTTCAGAATCAGTCGTTGATCGAGCGTAAACAGCTTCATGCGCACCACCGAGGCCGTGGCAAGCCCGGCAGCGGAAAGATCTCCCACCGGGACATCCAGCGGA
The DNA here is from genome assembly GCA_964371695.1 of uncultured bacterium. GTDB lineage: Bacteria > CAYJOG01 > CAYJOG01 > CAYJOG01 > CAYJOG01 > CAYJOG01. The sequence goes on along the minus strand of CAYJOG010000088.1, from coordinate 2,419 downwards.
CATGGGTCGTGCCGGTTGCTGGTGATCATGGCCAGCACCACGTGGTCGCTGGTGTGATGAAAGTTTTTGTCTGCCGAAATCACCAGCGCCGGACGCCGCTTGGCCACCTTGCGGTCGGTAAAAGGAAAGGGCACCACCACCACCATGCCCGGTTCAAAGGTCACGGTAAGCCGCTTCGTCTTCGGGAGAGGACCATTCCCCCAGGGTTGATTCCAGCGCCCTGGCAAAGGCGAGATCCACCGGCTGGGCCTTGCGCAACCGCACCTCTGCCCTGTCAACGTCAAAGGCGATGGCGTCTCCGGCAGACAGCTTGAGCAAACGGCGCACCGGCTCCGGAATGGTGGCCTGATACTTCCGGGTCAGCTTGCTGGTGGCGGTTGTGGCAGCCATGACACCATCATACCCCATTACGGTAATACCTGCCGCCGGAAATCCATCCGGGGACTTTCCTGGTTTATGTTTTCTGGTTCGCCGGTTTCATCCGTGAAACCTTGCGAACAACGCCGCACGGTCCAGCCAAACCCAAAAAAACGTCCTTTTATCGGTGGTTTTTGTGTTCAATGGGCGTTATGGACAAGCCCCGACCGCGCTGCACCGGCGGCGGGAACGGCCATCCATGGCCTCTGGCGACGGGTGTCGCCAAGCGGTGGACAGTCTTCACTTACTCTGGAAACGCTCTAAAACCCCGCCAGAGACGCCGCCCGTGAGCGCAGCAGCTTGCGGCCCTTGATGCCCACATATTCACGCATCACCTTCGCCAGTTCCACGGGGTTGAAAAAAATGTTGGCGGTGAGAAAACACTCAAACGTGCAATGGCAGTTGGTGTCGCGGATTTTGTTGATGACCTCTTGCGCACGGGGGCTGTTCCACAGCGTGGGCATGTGGAAATCCACTTCGGCCAGATTGCCGATTTTTTCGTTCAGCAGCTCACAGGGAAAAACGTCGCCGTTGGGATAAATCACCCCCGCCAGTTCACCGGCGCGGCAGGGCAACTGAAATTTGTTTTCCAGCGTGGTTTTATAAATCACGTCTTGCCGCCGGTAACGAATGGCGTTGATGAAATCGCTGAAGGCAAAGCCGTGGTAACCCTTCATTTCGTCCTGCTTGATGCGCTCGCCCAGGTGGCGGTAACGATCCGGCTCCACCTCCTGCTGGGCCATTTCGCGTGAGAAACCCCGCACCAGCAGGTGGTTCATGTTGGTCACGCCCAGGGTGTGGATGAGAAAATCATAAATCTCGTCCAGGTCATATTGGTTGAGGGCGCTCACGGTAAAACACACGTTGAGGTTGAAGTTTTCAAACCGCTTCGCCAGGGGTTTAAGAGCGTTGTAGGTTTCGCAGGCCTGATCAAAAAGGCCTTCTATCTTGCGGTTGGCGTCGTGTTTTTCGTGCAGGTGGTCAAAGCTGATGTCGATGGCAAAATCCACACCCGGATAACGGCTCAGCAGCCACTCCATGCCCGGAATCAGGCGGTCGGGGAAACTGCCGTTGCTGGGAATGCCCACGTTGACCACCTGGTTGTGGTCGATGAACTTCGAGACAATCTGGGGCAGGTCGCGGCGCAGCCACGGCTCGCCGCCGGTGGGCAACAAAAACAGCAGCGGCCCCATGCTGCGGGCGATTTTTTCGTAATCGTCCACCGTGAGTTTGCCGCTTTTGAGTTCGGGATTGCTCAGCAGGCAGTGGCCGCAAAAGGCGTTGCACTCGCGGGTGACAAAAAGGATGAGGTAAAGGGGGTAGTCGCGCTTGCGTTTGAACACATAGGGCGCGAACTGGGCATAGCGGGTGAGGTTACGCATGGGGCGCACCCCTTTTGGGCGCGGGCCGCCGGGGCCACACCACACCACACACCCCTCCCAAAAACGCCACAGGCATCTCCAGCATCATAAGGGGAACCGCCCACGCCAGCGCCCCTGGCCCCAAATCGCGGTTTAATGCGACAAAAAAGTCCTTGGCCGAAAAAACCAGTCCCAAAGCCCCCACAGCGGCCAGCAGCCGGGCCGGGCCAACCCCCGCCAGCCCCAGCAGCAAACTTGGCCAGAAAAGAAGCGCAAAAAACATGGCGGCATAAAGGAACCCCGGCAGGCTGCTTTTTTCACGGCTGCCCCCCAGCCGGGCCAGGGCAAAGGCCCGCAAAAACGTGAGGCGCACAAATCCCCAAGGCGAAAGGGACTTGTCGTGACCCAGGCCCGGCGCGGCCAGCACCGCCGCCACGTGACCCCGGGCCAGCAGTCGGCGGCCCAGGTCGGTGTCTTCCACCGAGGGGCGGGTGAAGGTTTCGTCGAACCCGCCTGCGGCGTCAAAGATGTCCTTGCGCATCAGAAGCGCGCTGGAAAGCAGGCCGCCAGAAGTAACGGATGAGCGGAGATAGCTGAACCGCAGCCACTCGTTTTTGTATTGCACCAGCCACCCTTGCCCC
>CAYJOG010000087.1:5759-8841 GCA_964371695.1 uncultured bacterium | reverse complement strand
GGTGGGCATTGAACTGGTCATCAACAACCAGCCCGCCAAAACACTTTTCTCCGAGACCCTCACCAAGCGCAAGTTCCCCCACATGATCATGTACGCCTGGACCTTCGCGCCCTGGGCCGACGGCCAGAACCTGTGGGCCTGCGACAAAATCCCCACTGCGGCCAACGGCTGGTCGGGCCAGAACACCGTGGGGCTGTGCGACAAGGCGCTCAGCGACCTGGAAAAACGCATCGCTCGCACCATTGATCAAAAAGAGCGGGTGAAGCTGTTTCACGAGGAACAGGCCCTGTGGCGCAAACAGATGCCCGCCCTGCCGCTTTATTTCCGCACCATCCAGTGGGCCGAGCGGGGCAAGGTGAAGGGCTTCAAACCCACCGCCAGCGAAGTGCCGGTGAGCTGGAACGCCGAGCGCTGGACCGTAGAGGCCAACTGAGGCGGGAATGGAAGTTGGAAGTTGAAATCTGGAAGCCGGCGGTCAGAAAAGAAAAAAAACCCCATCATCACCCGGCGTCATTCCCGCGAAAGCGGGAATCCAGTCAAACACAAAACATCGCATCTTTGGTTTTGTTCTGGTTGTGGCGCGGTGGGGACACCGCGCTCAGGGCTGTCAGGTTTATTGGTAGCCCCGGCGTCCCGCCGGGAGTAAAAAACGCCGAAGGCATCACCCAATAGGATTTTTTCTGGGAGACGTGAACAGGAATCTGAATGGTGCGCGCCTTTGGGGCGTTGGACACTCCCGGCGGGACGCCGGGGCTACCTCAAAAAACCCTTGGTAATTCGGGACTTTTCTCGCGAACCTAACAGCAATGGACACCGCGCCTACTCCATATCGTTTTATGGAGAGAGTTTTTCGGTCCATCGCCGGTCTATTTCTTCGCACCAGAAATGCAGCACCACTTCGTGTATCTGCTGAATGAGCGCCGTGCGTTTGTGGGGGGCCGCCACCAGCACGTCCGCCAGGGGGGCCAGCGCGCCGCCGCCTTCACCCGTCAGCGCCAGCACTTTCAGTCCCAGTGATTTGGCGCGGTGGGCGGCCCCCAGCACATTGGGGCTGTTGCCGCTGGTGCTGATGGCGAGCAGTGTGTCTCCCGCCCGGCCCAGCGCCCCCACCTGACGGGCAAAGACTTCCTCGAACGAATAATCGTTGGCGCAGGCGGTGAGGATGCTGGTGTCGGTGCAAAGCGCCACGGCGGCCAGGGGGCCACGCTCTTTTTCAAAACGCACCACCAGTTCCGCCACAAAATGCTGGGCGTCGGCGGCGCTGCCGCCATTGCCGCAGACCAGCACCTTGCCGCTTTGCTGAAGCGTTTGGTGCAGCAGGGTTGCTCCCTGGCTCACCACCGGCCCAAGGGCCTTCGCCGCCGCCAGCGCCGACAGGGAATCTTCCAGATAAGCCTCAAAAAAGGTTTCGGTGCTCATGGCTTCAGGCGGACTGGGCCACCAGCACCTTTCGGGGGGCGCTGGGTTTGGAGGGGTCCGCCGAATCCACAATGCCTTTTTCTTCCATCAGGTCAATCAGGCGGGCGGCGCGGTTATAACCAATGCCCAGCTTGCGTTGCAGATAACTGGTGCTGGCGGTCTGCATGCTGAGCACCAGTTTCAGGGCGTCTTCAAACCGGTCGTCGTCCACGCCGTCCAGATATTGGCTCACGCTTTCGTCATCGTCGTCGTCCTGGCCAAAGGTGAGGATTTCTTCGTTGTACATCGGCGCGATCTGCTCGGCGCAGAAGTTCACCACTTTTTCGATCTCGGCTTCATCCAGAAAAGCCCCCTGCAGTCGCTGGATGTTGCGGCCGCCGTTGAGGAACAGCATGTCGCCCCGGCCCAGGAGTTTTTCGGCCCCGCCCAGGTCGATGATGGTGCGGCTGTCTATCTGGCTGGTGGTGGCAAAGGCGATGCGGCAGGGGATGTTGGCCTTGATGGTGCCGGTGATGACCTTCACGTCGGGTCGCTGGGTGGCCAGCACCAGGTGAATACCCGCCGCACGGGCCAACTGGGCGATGCGGCAGATGAGTTCCTCTACGTTGCCCCGTTTGAGGCTGGTCATGAGCAGGTCGTTCAGCTCGTCCACAATCACCACGATGCGCGGCAGTTTTTCGTGGTCATATTTGGGCACGGTGTTGTTGTAGTCGTCGAGGTTGCGTTTGTTGTGCTGCTTGAGCAGGTCATAACGCCGGGTCATTTCATCGGCCACCCATTGCAGGGCGTTGATGGCCTGTCGGCTGTCTTCCACCACCGGGCACAGCAGGTGGGGCAGGCGGCTGTAGATGGGGAACTCCACCCGCTTGGGGTCGATGAGAATGAGCTTGACCTCAAAGGGCGTGGCCTTGAGCACCAGACTGGTGATGAGCACGTTCAGACACACGCTTTTGCCCTGGCCCGTGGCCCCGGCAATCAGCAGGTGGGGCATGGAGGCCAGATTCGCCACGATGGGCTGGCCGGTGACCTCTTTGCCCACGGCGATGGTGAGTTTGCTTTTGGCGGTCTTGAACGCGTCGCTGTCCAGAAGTTCCCGCAGGCGCACCACCACGGGGTCTTTGCGCGGCAGTTCCACGCCGATGGCGTTCTTGCCCGGAATGGGGGCCTGGATGCGCACCGACTGGGCCGCCAGGGACATGGCGATTTCGTCTTGCAGTTCCACGATTTTTTTCACCTTCACGCCACGGGGCAGGGTGAGTTCGTAGCGCGTGACGTTGGGGCCCCGCAGCACCTTGGTGATCTTGGCCTGCACCTTGAAGTCGTCCAGGGTCTGGCGCAGGCGCTCGGCCTCGCCGTGGTCAAAATCGCTGTTGTCTTCCTCTGGTTCGTTGAGCAAAAAAGTGGGGGGCAGCAGATAAGTGATGTCGTCGTGGCGGCGTTCCTGGATTTTGTCGGGGCCTTTGGGCGAGGCGCACAGGCCCACGGTTTCCACTTCAAAATCTTCTTCTTCGTCGCCGATTTCCTCGTCTTCCCCGTCAAAAACTTCTTCGCCGTCTTCGTCCTCCGTGGCCATGTCTTCTTTGTCCACGTCTTCCAGGCTGGCGATTTCCTGGTGCAGGATCACTTCGTCTTCTTCGGGGGTTTCTCCTTCGGGGGTCTCATC
>CAYJOG010000087.1:1867-5749 GCA_964371695.1 uncultured bacterium | reverse complement strand
GTCTCATCTTTTTCTTTGGCGAAACGGGCCAGCAGGCGGTTGCGGCGGGTGATGGGCGGTTCCTCGGCCAGGGGGGGCTGATCGGGGCTGGTTTCTTCTTCAACCCCATCGGCGGGGGGTGCTTTTGCGGCTGTGGTTTCGGCCACGGGGCCAAGCTGGCCCCGCGCTGCTTCGCGCTGGCTTTTGGCCAGCAGCGTTTCCTGCACCGCCTTGCCCGCCCCCTGCATCCGTTTGGCCCCGTCGCCCATCAGTGGCTGCAACCACTGGCCCACTTGCGCCAGCCGGGCGGCTGTCCAGGCCACGGCGGTTTCTATCCCTTCCAGCAGGGCTTTGAAGCTGAGGCCGGTTTTGAACCACGCCAGCACCAGCAGAAAAAACACGTAGCTGATGAGTCCCGTCCAGGCCCCCAGGGCAGACACGAGTTTTTGCGTCACCCACTGGCCCCAGGCCCCACCCGCGCTGAAGTTCCAGGCGGTTTCCTTCAACACGTCCTGACCGTTCCAGGTGGTGGCGATGAGGTGGTCCAGCGGCGGCAGCAGCACCACCCAGGCCAGCAGGCCCAGGGCAATGCGGCCATACAGCCCCCGGTGGCGGCGGCTGAGAAGAAACACACCCGTGCCCAGCGAAAGCAGCGCGGCGAACACGCCGTGCCGCCCCACACCGGCCACCAGGGCCCATTTGATTTTCAGCAGCAGGCGGCCCCGGTCGGGGCCAAACAGGGCAAGCAGCAGGGTGAGGGCGACAAACACCAGCGTGGCCCCCAACAGTTCGGGCAGCAACACCTTCCACGCTCCGGGCACCGGGGGTTCGGGGTCTGGCGCGACTTTTGTTTTGGCGCGGCTGCGTTTGGGCGCAGCCTGCACGCCGTCTTCGGGCCTTAAACGGGGCCAGTCCTGAGTGGTTTTAGCCATGGTTCGCTCCCTGCATCAACAGCCATATCAAATTGCCGCCCCCCACCAGAAAACAATAGGCTGCAAAAAAATGCAGCTTGCCGCTGGTCACCACGTGGCGCAGCGCCCAAAGGGCGAAATAACCCACCACAAAACTCACGCCCACCGCCATGGCCAGGGGGCCGGGGTGGGGAATGTTGGCCTGCTGAAAATCTTTGAGCATCAGCAGCACCACACCCGCCACGGCGGGAATGGACAGGAGGAAGGAGAACTCAAAGGCGTCCTCGGCCTTCAGCCCCACCAACATACCGCCGGTGATGGTGCAGCCGCTGCGAGACACCCCCGGCAAGGTGGCGGCCCCCTGCATCAGCCCCACCAGGGCGCTGGGTCCGGCCGCCGGAAAAGTCGCCGCCACGGGGCTTTCTTCAATATTTTCGAGCGTCAGGGGCGGCTCACCGGCCACGGGTTGCTGACGCTTCCACAGCCAGTGGCCCCACAGCAGCACGGCGGCGTTGACCATGAGCAGGGCCGCCCCCAGTGTGGCCTGAGAAGACACGCTGAAACCGTCCATCTCCAGAAACTTTTTCACCCCCAGGCCAATGGCCGCCGTGGGTACACTGGCCGCGACCACCGCCAGCAACGCCGGTTTGATCTGGTCGGGCTTCAAGGCGCGGGCAATGCGTTTGCGAAAAAACAAGGTCGTGGCCACCAATGTGCCAATGTGCAGCATGACGGTGACAAACAGGTTGTCTTCGCGGATGCCCAGATAATGCTCTGCCAGCAGCAGATGGCCGTCTGAGGAAATGGGCAGAAACTCTGCCACCCCCTGCAACAGACCAAGAAAAAAATATTCCATCCATGGGTTCATGACACTTAAAGGGCTTCAGCCCGACAACTCCTTGCTGCGGTCTGCGGCGGCTTTCACCGCCTGCATCAACGCCCCGGCCACGGCCTGTTTCTCCATGGTGGCCAGGGCGGCGATGGTGGTGCCGCCGGGGCTGGCCACGCGGCTCTGCAACTGGGCGGGGTGGGCGTTTTCATGTTTCAGCAGCGCGAGCGCGCCGTCTGCCGCGCCACAGGCCAGGGCCAGGGCGTCGGCATAAGAAAGGCCAGCCCACACGCCCCCTTGGGCCAGGGCGTCCAGCACTCCCAGCACCAGCGCCGGGCCGGAGCCCGCCAGCGCCGTCACGGCGTCCATTTTGCTTTCGTCCACCACCACCGCCGTGCCCACCGCCTCAAACAGCGACAGCACCAGGGCGAACTGGTCCGACTTGACCGCTTCGGCCTTGACCAGACCGGTGGTGCCCCGGCCATGGGCAGAGGCCAGATTGGGCATGGCCCGCACCCAGGCGGCGTGGCCGGAGTGTTCCTTGAGCTTTTCAATGGGCACACCGGCAGCCACCGATACCCAGGTGGATCCTTCTGCCGTGCTGGCGCGGCATTGTTCGAGAAGGGTGGGCAACATCTGGGGTTTGACGGCGAAAATGGTGATGCTGGACCCCAGCGCCCAACTCAGGGTGGGCACCCGTCGGGCGCCCGTGGCTTTTTCAAACGCCTTGGCCGCCCTGTCGTCGGGGTCAAAAAAGGTCAGTTCGTCAGCGCCCAGCGCACCGGCCTGGATCAGGCCGCGCCCAAGGGCGCTGCCCATGGCCCCCACGCCCACCAGCGAAACGCTCAGCAGTGGGCGGGCGGCGTTTTTACCGGCCGAAGGCCGTGGCGCGGCGGCGGCTCGTGGTTTCTGGCTCAAACACGTCCTCCTCGTCGTCGAACACCATCTGCACCGAAGGCGGGCAGTACAGGAAGTGATGGTTGCTCACGCGCTCCACGGTGCCCTTGATGGCATAAACCACGCCATTCAGGAAATCCACCAAGCTGCGGGCTTCGGTCTCCTGCATGCTCTCCAGGTTCACGATGACGGCGCTCTGGCTCAGCAGCTTGTCGGCTACCACCTGACAGTCGTCAAACTGTTCCGGACTTAACAGGGCGATCTGGTATTTCACACCCATGGGCATGGCGACCACCTTGCCCTCATCCATGGACAGGGCGGTGTGTTGAGGGGCTTCCCTCACAGACACCATTTCGGTGTCGTCGCCGCCGTAGTTCAAAAAAGATGCAGTTTTTCCCCACATGCTGGTCAGGCTCACGGTATTCCTCCTTGGGACGCGTAATGTCGAGGTGACAAAGCTACTATCCGGGCCTGCCCGCCGGGTTGACCGCAAAAAAAATATTTTTTTACCCGTTTGGCAGGGCCCTGAAAAATGGCGTGCCAGGGTGTTGATAAACACCCTGAAAAATCCATGGATGGATTTTTCGCTTGCAGGGGTTTAAAAAACCCCTGCAAAAGCGCCATTTTGCGAGAGCTTTGCTTGAGCAAAATGGGTTGAGAAAGGCCAGGAGGGACTTTCTCAACACCCTGTTGCTGAAGCATCTACCGTGGCGCTGTTTTGGGGGCGTGGGCGAGCCACTTCTGATAATTCGCCTGCCAGCCCTTGGTGCGGCCCCGGTTCAGCAGCGCCGCCAGACGCTGGTAATTGGCGTCGGTGACCGGCAAAAAGCGGGTGTTGGTCTGGCGAATGAGGGGCAGCAGGATTTTGGCGGCGGGTTCCTGTCGCACGTTTTTCAGCAGCGACAACAGGCGGTTTTTGATGTTCTCCGGCAGGCGTTTGGCGGTGAACAGGGGGGATACCGGCTGGCTGGGGGCGCAGGAAACCTTTTTGATTTTTTTGTACATCGCCGGATAGGTGAACTTGAGGTGGTTCACACTGAGTTGGGAGATGAAAGCGCCGTCCACCTCGCCCATGGCCACGGCAAACACGCTGGAATAACCATTGGGGCTGACTTTGACCGACTTGAAAAACTGGATGGGGTCGGCCCCGACGTGTTCCTGCAGCAGATAAAACATCTCCTCGCCCGAATAGGTGGCCAAAGAGGCCCCCTTCATGGCCCGGACCGAGGTGACCTGGGGGTTGTTGGTGAACAGGCACGCCACATC
>CAYJOG010000087.1:0-1857 GCA_964371695.1 uncultured bacterium | reverse complement strand
ACCATAAAACGAAAAAGTCACCAGGGGGCTGTATTGGCCCTTGCCCCGGTGGGCGAGATAGGGCTGGTAATTGAGCGAAAACCCCACCTCCATCTGGCCCTTGTCCATGGCCTTTTGGAACTCTTCCACCGTTTTGTGAAGGGTGTAGGAGAAGGTGATGTTCAGCTCTTTGGCCACGGCGTCGAGCGCGGTGCGGATGACCGAGCTGAACTGAGCGTTGGTGCTCTGGCCCTGACCGATGTAAAACGCCACCCGGTAACTGGGTTTTGCCGCGTGGCTGGTGCTGGCCCAGCACAGCAGCAAAAAGATGAAGATAAAGGGACGCAATCGGGTGGACATGGGAAACACCATTTTAACAGCGTGGCCGGAAAGTTCAGGATAAAGGAAGGATGCCTGCTTTTCTTTGAGCCACTTTTTACATCACGCACTTTGTTAACAGGCTCTAAAATCCCCCGATGCCTCAGGGCCTTTATGAACGGGCGCACCTCTATCCTCTGGGCGAAAAACCGTCTGCCGGTTCGGTGCTGTTTCTGAGCGACCTGCACCTGGATTACCAGACCCCCGCCCGTGTGGCGGTGATGGCCCACGTGATTTCACAGGTGTTTCAAAAAGCCAGCGCCGTGGTGATTCTGGGGGACGTGGGCGATGGTGTGCAGCACGCCGATTGCAGGCGGTTCATGGAGCGGCTGGCGGGCCGGGTGCTGAGCGCCCTGCGGGGGCACGCCGAGCGGGGCGTGACGCCGCTTTATGTGCCGGGCAATCACGACGGTTATTTTCGCAAGGCGGCGCTGGACTGGCCCGCCTTTGCCGTGAGGTCGTTCCAGGCCGAGGCCCCCGTGCGTCTCACGCTGCTGGGCAGGCGGGTGCGGCTTTCTCACGGTGATGAATATGACGCCGGCGAAGAAGACCCCCGCATGGTGAACATGCACGCCTGGCTCAACCGCGAGCCGGTGCTGCGGCAGGGCCGCAATGTGCTCAACCCCTGGCTGCGTTACGTCAAGCTGGGCCTGTACGAAATGGATTATTGGTTCTGGCGCAACACCGACGGCCTGGCCCGCTGGCTGGAGCCGGTGGCGCCGGATGTTTCCTGCGAGCTGTTCCGCCGCGTGGCCTGGGCCGAGCGTGCGCCGGGGGCGTTTGTGCATAACCTGCACGTGTGGGAGGACGCCGCCCGCCGCCTGCTGCGCCTCGAAAAACCTGACCTCGTGGCCATGGGCCACACCCACGTGGCCATGCTGGAGCAGATGGGCGAAGGGGTGTATCTGAACACCGGCGACTGGGCCGAACACGCCGTGGTGAGCTGGATGGACCGGCGGGGTTTGTATCAGCAGGACCTGAGTTGCGAGGCGCAAACCCGTTTTCTGGCCTGGACATGAACCGGGCGCGTTAAACTCCCGCAACCGTTAACCGGTTGAGGAGAACACACATGTCCAACGTTGAAAAATGGTTCAGCCCCCGCAGCAACAAAGAGGCGGTGGAAGAGGGCGTGGGATTCGCCCCCAAGTTTGACGCAAACGGCCTGATTCCCGTGGTGACAGTGGACGCCCACACCGGCGAGGTGCTCATGCAGGCCTATATGAACGCCGAAGCCCTGGCCCGGACCATTGAAATCGGCGAAGCGGTCTATTACAGCCGCAGCCGTCAGGAACTGTGGCACAAGGGGGCCACCAGCGGCCACGTGCAAAAGGTGATCCAGATGCTCACCGACTGCGATCAGGACACCATTCTGCTGCGGGTAGAGGCCCAGGGCGCGGGTTGTTGCCACGTGGGCTACCGGTCGTGGTTTTTTAGTGTGGGGGGCGGGGGTGTGGCCGCCCAAGCCCACACCGGGCGCCTCGGCCAGACCATAACCGCAGC
>CAYJOG010000086.1:0-8860 GCA_964371695.1 uncultured bacterium | reverse complement strand
TCAGGGGCAAAGCCCCTTCGGCGTGGCGAAAACCTGCGCTTTTTCAAAGCTCCGGTTTTCGGGCGTGGACATCTATGTCCACGAGCGCCTGTTTTCAAAAAAACAGGCGCTGACCAAATCCTGCTTGCCAATTGGCCGATAACTCCCTGCGCGGCATGGCTGGGGATACAATTGTTCCCGTGAACACAATTCTCCGGTTTTTTGCCGTCATCCCCTTTATGCTCAGCCTGCTTGTGCCAACCGCCGACGCTGCCACCCCCACCAAGGTCACGTTCACACGCGTTCACCGGCCCGAGCAATACACCGTGGACCTGCTGAAATATGTGGCCACCGAGGTGAAGGTAAGCCCAGGCCTGATGGTGCGCTTCGCCCCCATGGCCAACGCCATGCTGCGCCGGTGGGAGGACGCCGCCACGGAATACTCCACCTTCACGCTGAAAAACGGCAAACCCGTGTCAGTGAGCACCTATTACAACATCACCGATTACAGCAGCAACAAGCTGTTTGGCCTGTTCAGCAAGCTGCTCACCCTGATGGGCGTGGGCAAACAACTGGCGGCGGATGACATTGACATCGCCTTTGTGCTTTTGGGGGGCGTGCTCAACGCCTATGGCTCGGCGGCGGGGCTGGACAACAAGGCCATCAAACGGCTGGACGGCTTCCGCCTGAAAAACAGCGATTTTCTCACCAACACGCGATTTGGAGACGGCGTGGTCACCATCACCAACCTCAAGACCAAAAAGGTGGACGTGCTGGACCTGCCCGATGAGGACGTGAAAAAAATCGTGAAATACGCCCATCAGATGATGACCGTGACGCTGAAGGAAAATTACACCCGCATGAACGACAAGGAACCCCCGCCCGCCGACCTCGTGCATTACAAAAAACTCTTCGAAGCCGCCCGCAAGAATCCGGTCAAAAACACCGCCAAACCACCGGCCAAAAACCACTGAGCCATGGCCACCGCCACCATGCTGGACAAACACCTGAAACCCAAAACCGACCGGGTGAGCTGCCGCGAACTGGAGGGCGAAACCATTCTGCTGGACCTTCAGGCCGACGTGTATTACTACCTCAACCCGGCCGGTTCCCGCGCCTGGACGCTGTTGGGCGAAGGCCACACCGGCAAGGCCATCGCCGCCACCCTGTTCGACGAATTCGACGCCCCGCTGGAACAAATCGAAGAGGACATCACCCAGTTGCTCACCGACCTTCTGGCCATGGGACTGGTGGAGGAAAGCGGGTAGGGCTGGCACAGCGTGGGTGTCCCGCCCATGGCGATCACCTTCACGGAGTAACGGCGACGCCCTCGTCGCCGTTGGTTTCAAGCGTGGTGGGGACCAACCCACCAGCCCCCCCTCACACCCCCAGGGCCAGTTCCAGCCCCATGTGAAAACCCCTGAGCGTGGCGCCGTGGCGCAGGGCCAGCATCACGCCGGGCATGAAGGCTTCGCGGTGCAGTGTGTCGTGACGGATTTTCAACACCTGGGCGGTGCCGCCAAAAAGCACCTCCTGGCTCGCCACATAGCCGGGCAGACGCACGGCGTGGATCTTCACGTTCCCCAGCGCGCCGCCCCGTGCGCCTTCCAGATGGGCCACGCGGTCGGGGCTGTCCATGCGCAGCTTGGGGTTGGCCTTCAGCAGACGCCCCGCCGTGGCCAGCGCCGTGCCGCTGGGGTAGTCCTGCTTGCGGTCGTGGTGATATTACACAATCTCGACATGGGGCATCACGCGGGCGGCCATTTCGGCAAAGCGCATCATCAGCACCGCCCCCACGGCAAAGTTGGGCACCACCCACACCGCCGATTGGGGGTGGCCCGCGACAAGTTTTTGCAGACGCTTCAGGCGCGGGGCGTCGTTGCCGCTGGTGCCCACCACCAGGGGCACACCCGCCTTGATGATGCCCGGTGCGTTGTGCATGAGGGCTTCGGGGTTGGTGAGGTCCAGCGCCACGTCAAAGGGGCCGTCTTTGGCCAGGGCCTCGGCCACCGTGGCGCGGGTGAGCACGCCGGGGGCGGCGGGTTTGGCCGCCGTGGCCGGGTCCACCGCGCCCGCAAGCACCAAGTCCTTTTCGTGCGCCAGTGTGCGGATGACCTCTTCGCCCATGCGCCCGGCGCTGCCCACCAGCAGCACCCGCAGCGGTTGTCGGATTACTTTTTCGCTCTTTTTCGCCATGACGACAGATTAACTCAGCTTTCGAACAAACCCGCCGGGGCCGCCCCGGCGGCGGGCTGGGGCAGGCCCAGCAGGTCATAGGTTTTGGGTGTGGCCACGCGGCCCCGGGGTGAGCGGGCCAGATATCCCTCGCGCACCAGAAAGGGTTCGTACACATCCTGTAAGGTGTCTTCTTCTTCGCCCAGGCTGGCCCCCAGCGCAGACAGGCCCACCGGCCCGCCGCTGTAGACCTCCACCACGCAGCGCAGCAGCTTGCGGTCCATGTTGTCCAGGCCGTTCTGGTCCACCCCCAGGCGCTGCATGGCGTCCAGCACCAGTTCTTTGGTGATCACGCCGCCCGCCAGCACCTGGGCGAAATCCCGCGTGCGGCTCAGCAGGCGGTTGGCCACGCGGGGGGTGCCCCGGCAGCGGTGGGCCAGCAGGGCGGCGGCGTCTTCGTCCAGCGGTGTGTTCAGCAGGTGGGCGCTGCGCCGAATGATGAGGGCCAGTTCCTCTTCGGTGTAAAAATCAAAATGGTGGTGAATGCCGAAGCGCGCCAGCATGGGGCTGGTGATGAGACCGGCCCGCGTGGTGGCCCCCACCAGCGTAAAAGGCGGCACCTTGACCCGCATGGTGCGGGCCGCCGGACCCTGCCCCACCACGATGTCCAGGTGAAAATCCTCCATGGCGCTGTAGAGGTGTTCTTCGAGCTTGCGGTTGATGCGGTGGATTTCATCGATGAACAGCACGTCGCGGGGTTTGAGGTTGCACAGAATGGCCGCCAGGTCTCCGGCCCGCTCAAACATCGGCCCGTTGACGGTGCGGATGCTCACGCCCAGTTCCCGCGCCAGCAGGGTGGCCAGGGTGGTTTTGCCCAGGCCGGGGGGGCCGTCCAGCAGCACATGGCTCATGGCTTCGTCGCGCCCGCGGGCCGCCTGAATGAACACCCGCAGGTTGTCCTTCCAGGCGCTCTGGCCCACGTAGTCGTCCAGGCTGGCGGGGCGCAGCAGGTTTTCCACCGTGTCGTCGGTGCGCTGGTGAGACTGCGAAAGCACCCGGTTTTCTTCCATCGCCCCAGTTTAGTGGCTCAAACGGATGGGCACTCAAGCGGGGGAATGAACAGGCGAAAAAAACGGCCTGACGTCCAGGGCATTTTTTGTGTTGCGGAAAAATTTGTTCACACAAACCGCTTTTCGGCCAAAAACTTGTGCCGTTTGCGCTTTAACACGTTCAAGGATGGCCTAAAATAGCCGCTCCAACGGGTAACCCAGGAGGACCAATGGCTGTCGAACGACTGTATATCGAAGAACTTTTTCCGGGCATGCGCCTGGCCAAGACGGTGTTCAGTCAAGACGGGCGCATATTGGTGGAGGCGGGGGTTTCGCTGAACGCCGAGCACATCCAGAAACTGGTGGTGTGGGACATCGAGCACGTTTTTGTGGATGAAGAAAGCCACCCCGACACCAGCGAGGCCGCCGACCGTCGCGAAAAAATGTTGCAGGACGCTTTTGTGGAAACCCATCAGCGGGCCGTGGCCACCACCAAAAACCTGCTGGCGGCCCTGCACGCGGGCGACCCAATTCACGAAAACGAAGTGAGTGAATCGGTGTTTGAACTGCTGGACAAAATGACGCAGGACCGCAACCTGCTGGTGAACCTCACGCAGATCAAGACGCTGGACAACATCCTGTTCACCAAAAGCGTGAACGTGTGCGCCCTGGCGCTGGTGGTGGGCAATTACCTGGACCTGAACCAGGACCAGATGCACCTGCTGGGCATGGGGGCGTTTCTGCACGACATCGGCATGATGGCGATTCCTGAAGAAACCTGGAACCACAGCGCGCCGCTCACCGACGACCAGGAGAAACTCGTCAAAAGCCACACCACGCTGGGATTTGAGCGCCTCGCCGGATTCCCCGAAGAAGTGCGCCGCGTGGCCAAAGAGCACCACGAACGCATGGACGGAAGTGGTTATCCCCATGGCCTGGGAAGCGAGGACATCCACCTGTTCAGCCGCATCGTGGGGCTGGTGGACGTGTATGAAGCCCTCATCACCCGCCGCAAACACCGCGAGCCCATGCTGCCGAGCGACGCGCTCCGTCTCATCATGACCCGCATGAAGGGCCAGTTTGACGACCAGATTCTCAAGGCCTTCATGGGCCACATGGCCATCTTCCCCATCGGCACGGTGGTGAAACTTTCCACCGGCGAGGTGGGGCGCATCACCGGCACCAACAAAGACAAACCCTTCCGCCCCATCGTGAAGATTCTGTGGGACGCCGAAGGCGAACAACTGGAAACCCCCCGCCGCATCGACCTGGCCGAGGAACGTCACTGGAAAACCCACGTCTCCGAAGCCAGCGCCGACGAGGCCTATCAAAAAGCCCTGGAGGGCGTGATTTTTCTGTAGGCTGCGGCGCGACGCAGTAGGGCCAGTAGCCACAGGCGTCCCCGCCATAGGCGTCAAGGTAAAGTGAGTAGCGGCGGTGTCCTCACCGCCGTGATTAGCAAAAACCCCTGATTCTCTTAATACGAATGAACATTCAAAACAACATGAATGCTCATTGGCATAAAAAAAACCGGGGCGCATCAGTTTTTGTCCAGAAACTTTACCGATCCCAAAAACCGCGCACAGTTCATGTCGGGTTTGGGTTTTTGCATGGCCCACCCGCAGGAGAGCGCCACAAATTTTCCTTTGTCCGGCAAGGCAAACAATTCATAGATCATGTCGGCTTTCATTTTTTGCCGGTTGCCCTTTTCGCGGCCATTGGCTTTGACCTGCATGCGAAAGCCCTTTTTCCCGTCTCGCGTCACCGTGTCCTCGTGCAGTTCGCCGCCCGTCTTGCCCATGCTCTCCCTGGACCACGCCAACCACGCCTGCAGCGGCGCGTCAGGGTCTTGTTGCAGCGCGGCCTTTTCGACCTTGCCCCCTTCAAACACAATGACGCCATACCCCGCCTGACCTTTTGCCTCGTTGGCGGTGAGCATGTGAAAGATGTCGTATTCCATCCAGGTCAGGTTGCCAATCGGCGCGTCCGCCGGGGGTTCTTCCACCAGTTTTTTACCCGGCAGCAGGACACGCACATGCCCCTGTTTTACCGTCACCACGCCCCAACCTTTTTTGGGGTTTTCCCCCGCGGGGGGGGTCGCCTGCAGTGCGACGACAGCAGCCAAAACGAGACTCACTAAAAATTCGCCCGTAACTCGGCGCGGGCAACGCTGCCGTCATAGTCGTTGGCCGCCACGCCGGTGTCGCTCTTTTGCCATTCGTAACTCAGTTTCATTTCATAGGTTTTGCTCAGGCGCTGGTGCAGTTCCATCACGGCCTTGTCGCGCTGTGTGCCGCCCGCGCCCAAAGTCTCCTGCCGGTTGAGGAGCGCCCGAAGCGTGAATCGCTGGCCCAGGCGCAGGGTTTGATCTACAAACCGGTTGCGGGTGCGGGTGTCCGGCCCGGCGTTCTGGCCCTGACGGTTTTCGTCCCACGAAATCGCACCGCTGTAACGGCCACGGGTGTAATCCAGGCGCAACAGGTCCTGCTCGGTGTCGCCTTTTGAGGTGATCACCGCGCCGCCCGCCTGCTGGCTGCGGCTGTCGCGGTCGCCCCGGCTCAGCGAGAGCCGCGCCCGGAAGCCCTGCTGCGCCTGGGGGCGGAACTCCAGCAGCGCCGCGCCTGCCTGATCATCATTCTCGGTGTTCAACACACCCGCCAGGCCGCCCTGGGCCGCCGTGTTGCTGGTGTAGCTGGGGGTGAAAAACCAGTTGCTGACCAGCCGCCATGTGAGCGAGCCGGTGGCCGTGGTGGTGCGGGTGTTGCCCAGGTCGCCGCTGGGGTGGTCGCGCCGATACAAAAACAGGTTCACGCGCTCAAGCGCCCCCTTGGGGTTGGCGGTGAGGTTCACGGTGGTGTTCTCCACGTTGTAGTCGCGCCCGGCGCGGCCATCGTTTTGCCGCTGGGTGTCATAGACGGTGTTGAACGACCAGATGCCCTTGGTGTAACCGGTGGTGAACTCGCGGCTGAAAGTGTCGAACGTGAGCCGCCGTGTGCCGGCGGGCGCGCCGGGGGCTGGGTCTGCCGTATAGCGGTTGTTCAGCAGGCGGAACGAGCCGCGCCACGGCCCGCCGTTGTCATAAACCGCGCCGGTCTCCCACAGCCGCGTGTCGCGGTCGCCGGTGGCGCGGGTGTCGTCGTTCTGCCGGGTGGATTCCCCCCGCGCGTTCAGTGTCCAGGCCGAGCCAAAGGGTTTGAGCGTGAGGCCCAGGGTGTTTTTGCGCCGTTCAATGTCCACCCGCCCGGCGGCCAGGGGGGCCTTGCGGCTCAGGCGCGTGGTGCTGATGTACAAATCCTGCACCGGCCCTTGAGCATATCGGGCTTCGGCGGTGTCTTCGGTCACGTCCAGGGTGTGGCTGCTGCTGAAGTCCAGGTGGTTCTGGGTCTGTGTGCGCCACAGGCTCAGGCTCAGCGGCTTGGCCACGGCCACGGTGACACTGGCGTCCAGATAGGCGTCCTCCAGATTGTTGAGCTGGTTGTTGGGGCTGAAGGCGCGGTCCTTGCCCCGGTACTGCCCCTGAAAACGCAGGCGGCTTTGCCAGAAATCGCCGGTGGCCCGCACCTGCCACGCCTGACCGTCTTCTTTTTGCGCGCCCGCCGGGCGGGTGGGCAGATAACGGTAACTGGCCAGAATGACCGTGCCCGCCACCGGGGCCACGCGAAAACGGATCTGCCCCGTGCCTGCGGCCACGCCCGGCTCCAGGGTGTAATCCGTGCCCAGGGACTTGCGGCTGGTGGGGGAGAAGGTGTCGTCGAAATACACCTCCTGGCTGCCCAGCACCGGCTGCTGGGGCAGGGCGAACAGGGTGGTCACACCATCGGCCACGGCCACGGTGAGTTCGGTGACCTGCACGCTTTTGGGGGCGATGTCGCCCCGTGTGCTGGCGGCGTCCACGCCCAGCATCAGGCCCTTCACGGGGGCCCACTGCACACCGGCGGACATGGCGGTGCGGTTGCCCCGGCCCGTGTTGTCTGAGGACGTGTCCACGATTTCATAATCCACACGCACCACCCTGTCCAGCGCGGCATCGGGAAACACCGTGTTGCGCAGCAGGATGAGGCTGTTGTTGGCCTCGTCAATCACATAATCCACACCGGGTTGCAGGGTTTGCAGCAGACCGCCGCCCTGAAACACCTCCACCGTTTCGGTGCCGCTGTAAATGGTGCTGCGGCGCAGCACAAAAGTGGACTGGCCGGAGTCGGTGAGTTCTTCATCCAGCACGCGCCGCACACGGCTGTCGTCGTAATACTCAAAGCTGATTTGATAATTCGTGCCCGCCGCTGCCGCGCCCACAAACGTGAGCACGCCACGGGGATAATCCATGGTCCAGTTCACGTTTTCCACCAGCAGGGTGAACCCCCCGGCGGCCTCGATGCGCTCCAGCACCACGCTGCCCCGGCGAATGCGCGTGGCCCCCAGATTGAGCGTGTTCGCCACCAAGTTCCCCGCTGAAAAATTGCGGGCGTCGGTGAGCACCGGGTCGGCCCGCAGGGGGTTGACGCCCTCGGTGTAACCGGCCAGATAACCCTTCACAGTGCCCTTGTCGTTGCCATAGTTGGCGGCCACGCCCGAAAGCCCGCTGCTGTGGCTGCTCAGAAACAGGGCGCTGTCATAGGTGATCTCCAACTGATCGGTGCTCTGCACCGGGTCGCGGAAGGTGATCTCGCCCAGAAAATAATCGAAGTCATAGGCGGCGGGCGAAATCACCACGCCGTTGAGGCGCACCGTTTCGCTGCCCTCCACCACGCTGATGTTGCCCAGTTGATAAGGCCCGCGAATGCCCCGGCCGCTGAACACCTGACGGTCGGTTTTGGATTTCTGTTTGGTGAACAAGCCGCTGATTTTCCAGTTGCGCCCGGCGTTGCCTTCTACGCTGATGCCCCGCATGGATTTGGTGAACGACAACAGCGGGCCGCTGCCGAACTGCTGCTCAAAATCGCCCACGCGGGTGACGTAATCCTTGGCCTTGACCGACAGGCGGAAGGTGGGGTCGTCAAAGGCCCGCTCCGCCAGTTCGCCTTCTACATACACACCCTCGTTGAGCTGACCCCGCAGCGTGAGATAACCCTCTTGCTGCAACTTGGTTTTGGAGAAATAAATGCCGTTTTGCGAGCGGAAGCCCGGCTCGTTGCCGTTCATGCTCAGGCTGGTGTAAAGCAGTGTGCGGTAACCATCCAGCTCCACCTGTGTGTTGCGCCCGGCCACCGGCGGCGTCTTGTCTTTTTTGGCGCCCGCCTTCACCTTGGTCTTGACCTTGACCCCGGCTTTGACCTTGACCCCCGCCCGCACCCCGCCGGGGGTGAGGCAAAAAGCCATCGCGGCCACCGTTGCGCAGGCCGCAAGACGGTGGAGGAGGGAGTTTTTCAGCTCAGCCATGGACGGTGGAAGGATAGTCCGGGGCCAAAAGAAAAACAAAGCGGTGGCGGGGTATACTGGAAGTTGGGGGCTGGGGACTGGAGGTTGTGAGGTGCAGTAGCCACGGGCGTCTCGCCTGTGGCAAAAACAAAAACCCTTTTCTGTTTTCTTTCAGTGGGGCGGGCATCTTGCCCATCGCCGCTAACTTTGCAAGTGGCTGGTGGGATGAAGGAACGGTGGTGGCCACCCTTGCCCTCTCCCTGAGGGAGAGGGCAGCCCGTGACTGAACAGCGTGAGGTCAC
>CAYJOG010000085.1:2425-8893 GCA_964371695.1 uncultured bacterium | reverse complement strand
GTCCAATTCTTTTTTTTGTCCCGCGCCGGAAAAACCCACGCCGCCGTCACCGCCATGGGGCCATAACGCTGGTTGGAGCGCACGGGCAGGGGCCGCTGTTTCAGACCCACCATGGCGTTCTGTTCAATCACCCGCTTGAGTTTTTTGGGGAACTCACCCGCAGCCTCCAGGCCACCGGCCAGGGCCAGCGCCCCGTCTTCTTCTGCGTCGCCAATCAGCAGGACATGTTTGGGCGGCGTGGCCGGTGGTGGATTCAACAACCACTTGGGAGCGACCATATTCTCGAAGCTTTTTTCAAAGGACATGATGGTCAACAGGGATTCCACATGTTCTGCACCTTGCCAAGGTTCCAAAATAGGCAGAAGCACGACGTTCCCCAACCACCACACATGGGCGCTTTCCGAAAAAACACCTGACCGCCAAAACTTGCCCGCACCCAAAGCGGATGCGGCGACCCCACTTCCATTACCAATACCCCAAAGGCCGGTTTCCAGACGAGAAAACCGTATCTTGAAGGCCGCCGCCGGACACATCTCCCGTGAGAAAACCGCTTCACGCATCATGGCCCCGGCACCGATGACATCCACCGCCCGCTGGCGGAAGAAATCACGGACCTGAAAAAAATCAGCCTCAATCATTTTGGAATTGGACTCCTCGTGCAGCACCACAGCCGCCACGCCCTGTGCGCTCAGGGCTTTCACCGCCGAGAGCACACCGGCATTTTTCAGGCCACCGTCCGGCTCTTCTACCACCACCACGGGAAAACCCGGACCCGGCACGGGGCGGGCGGGAATAAAAAGCGACACCGTGAGGGGGCGCACACCGAATTGTGCGGGTTGTCCCCCCAGCTTGAACCACATCCGCTGCTGTTTGGGATGCCGGAACAACGGCAGGTCCACGTGGCCGTCCTGACGGCAAAAGGTTTTGTTCTGCTCGCTTTTGCCCTGGGGCGCGAACACCGGTGTCTTGAGCGTGCGCTGATATTCCGCCAGTTGAAACATTTCGTCAAAGGGTTTGCCCGTTTGAAAAACCGTGGCGGCGGCCACCGTACGCAGGTCCAGTTGGCGTGCGGCCATGGCCTGATGCAGCAGGCCAAAACCAAACCCCACCGCACCGGCCCGGCGCGTGTTGGCAAACACACTGAGAAAAGGCATGTCGGCCTTGAGTGCTCCGCCCTTTTTGTCTTTCAGGTGGGTGGTGAGCACGGCTGCGTACCACGCGCCCGGCTCCAGCGTCACACCCGGCATGGGCGAGAACACCAGATAGTGCGTTGCTTTTTCGCCCTTGTCTGCCTTCACCTGCCACACTTTCAGCGGATACAGCAGGCCGTAATCCCGCGCGCCCGGCTGAATGGCCATGAGAAAAACAGGCGCGGTGCGCAGGATGGTTTCGCGGGGGTGATCGGGGAGTTTTTTTTCGTCCAGCGCGCCACTCAGGGGAAACACCACCAGCGGCGCGACAGAAAAACCCTGGTTGTCTGTCTCAAACCCCTTCCACAGATTCTTCATCTCCTTGTCTGCCTTTTTGGGCAGGGGCGGCAAAATCAAGCCGCCATCGGGCCGCGACCACCGGGCCGAGGGAAAAGGCGCGTCAAACCAACCTTCCCCATTCTGAAAAAGCGCGGTGACCGCACCGGCCCGCTGACCCGTGAAAAAAAACAGACAAGGCAGCAGCCACAGCCACCATCGGGGCAAAAAGTTTTTCATGGTCAGTGCCCCCTGCAAAACAGGATCAAACCTTCAGGGCCTTCACCCATTTTTTCAGCTCCTTGGTGTCGGCTTCTTTCAGCACGGTGCGCAGCAGTTGCACCAACAGATTGCGGATGGCCTCGATGGGGGTTTTCACGCCGTCGTTACCGAGCGCGCCCTTCAGCCCAGACATCACCAGGTCCCCCAGGAGCAGCGCGGGGAACGCGTGTACCAGACACTTTTCCACCTTGGTGAACTCCCACACTTTGGCCACGGCTTTTTCCAGCGGCAGCGCCGTGGGAGCATCGTCAATCTGGGCCTGCAACACGGGGACCAATCCCTTCTCCACCCACGCGCCAAACTGCCTGCTGCCCCACACCCGCTCCAAAAGATTCAGGGCGAAGTCCAGATGATCCAGCAGCGCGGGCTGCCACTTGCCGTCGTCGTCTTCAAAGTGGCGACAGATTTTTTCGAGCGAGTGACTGCCATGCAGCAGCGCCTTCCACTCTTTGTCTTCCACCGCTTCGAGGTAAACCAATATCTCTCGGCTCTGGCAGCGGGCAAACGCCTCGCGCTCGCGCTCGCCCAGAATGCGCCGCTGGATAATGCGCGTCGCCTCTTTGAGTTTGGCGTCGTCCATGTCCTCGGCCCAGTCCACTTCGAGTTGGTGCATGATCCACTCGCGCAGGTGTTTTTTGTGCTTGAGTTCCTTTTTGGGTTCCTCGTGAAAAGCGCTCAGCAGGTCAATCCATTCCTGTGCGGCGCGGGTGATTTTTCCCCGGTCCAGTTCTTCGGGCAGGGGCTTGTGCAGTAGATCCAAAAGCAAGGGATGCAAACTTTTTGCCAGACGGGTTGAGAGCGACGTGTCCACCATGGAACCTCCGGTTGTGAATAAGTGTGTGAATAAGTTTTCTTGCGTTGTGAATTTGTGAATATCCTACTTGACAGCGCCGCGTAATGTCGCAGAATGTGCATCAGTTTTCATCCATGGCCCACGGTCATCCACATTTTTTTTATTACGCGGCGTGTTCCACACAGCAAAGCATCCACCGCCGCCGCCGGGGAGTCTGTTGAACCGGGCCGCCCGGCGCAAAGGTTCGTTCGCCACCCCTGGGCGCAAAGGCCCCTTCGCCGCCGCCACTGGTTTTGGTCGCAGCGCCGCTGCACTCACTTTGTTCATCCCTTTTACGTCACAACAGAAGGGGGGTGATTGACTCATGGCAATTGCAAAAAAACCCGCCGCTAAAAAAGCGGCTCCGAAGAAAGCCGCTGCGAAACCTGCAGCGAAAAAAGCGGCTCCCAAGGCCGCCGCCAAACCCGCAGTGAAAAAAGCCGCCGCGAAACCTGCGGCGAAAAAAGCGGCTCCCAAGGCCGCCGCCAAACCTGCGGCCAAAAAAGTAGCCGCGAAACCTGCGGCGAAAAAAGCGGCGCCTGCCAAGGCCGCCGCTGCCGCCAAAAAGGCGGCCCCGGTGAAAAAAGCCACCGTGGCCAAAAAGGCTCCCGCCAAGAAAAAATAAGGGTGTCTGCCGATTGGCAGCTTTCAAAAAAAAGGCTTCGCTTCGGCGAAGCCTTTTTTTTGTGCCCTCCTGGTCCAGTTGGCAAAAACCTGTGATGCACCAAAACAAATGGGCCACGACCGCACGCGTGGTTTTCTGTTTCAAAATGAAGAGTAGGTGCGGTGTCGCTATCGCCTTTGCTCGGCCAGATGCCCCAATGGGCATCTGGAAAGACTCCTCGCAAACTACCGCACCAAATAAGGCAGCGATGGGGACATCGCTGCTACTCATTTCAAATTGGATGAACCACCAACAGGGTGTTTATCAACAGCCTGCTAAAGAAAAGACCCCATCGCCTCCCCCGCCATCATTCCCCCGAAAGCGGGAATGATGGCCTGAAACGAGGAGGGGCCTTTTTCTTTCACCGACTTCCAATCTCCAGCTTCCAAACGCCAACATCAAGCCTCCGGTCTCCAGCTCACCGCACTGGCCCCGCAAGCCTTTCGGCCAACATGGAAAATCCTTTTGACCGCGCCAGCACCGCCGGTGTATGGCCCTGGGCATTGGTCAACTGGGGGTTCGCGCCTTTTTCCATCAGCGTCCACGCCGTGGTTTCGTCTCCTGTCAGGGCCGCGAGGTGCAGCGGCGTGCAACTCTGGCAATCACCAAACACGCTGGCCGCCTGATTGGGGTCTGCCCCCAGGTTGAGCAACACCCGCACCAGCGCGGGCCGCTTCAGCCACGCGGCCAGGTGTAGCGGTCCATAACCCGTGGCCACGGCGGGCAGGGCCGGGTTTGAGCCAGACGCCAGAACCACCGGCGCGGGCAGGCTGGACGAGAGGGTTTTCACGTCTGCCCCAAAGGCCACCAAAGTTTTGAGGTGCTGGGGATTGTTCACCATCACGGCCTCGAGCAAACCAGCGGTGAGTTCCGCAGTGGTGGCCCGCCCCCCCCGCTGGCGCAAAATTTTCGCCAGGGCCACGTGGCCGGAGCGCACCGCCAGACCCAGTGGCGTGCGCTGCTGATTGTCCACGGGCGACGGACTGGCCCCCGCCGACAGCAACAGTTCGCTCAGGCTCAAGGCCCCCGCCGCCGCCGCAAAATGCAGGGCACTCAGCCCTTCCTGGCTTAACTGATTCACCGGCGCGCCCTGTTTGAGCAGCAGCGCCGTCATGACCCCGTGTCCGCCAGACACCGCCAGATGCAGGGCGCTGAAACCCAACCCGTCGGTGGCGCTCAGGTCTGCCCCCGCCCCCAGCAGTTGCAGCGCCACGGGCAGACGCCCCTCGGCGGCGGCGCTCATCAGTGGCGTGCGGCCGGTCATCGTGCGGGTGTCGGGACTCACCCCCAGACCCAGCAGCAAGCCCGACAGGTTCTCCCGGCCCAGACTCGCGGCTTCTTCAAGAGGAGACTCACCAAAGTCGTCGGGCGCGCCCGCCATGGCCCCGTGGCGCAGCAGCAGGCCAGCCATGTCCATCTGTCCCGCCCGGATGGCCTTGTGCAGGGGCGTTTCACCGGCGTCGTCGCCCTGGTTCACCTCTGCGCCGTTTTCCAGCAACACCTGGGCCAGCGGCAGATTGCCCTCCCACGCCACCAGCGCCAGGGGTGTGAGGCCGTCGTTGTTGCGGGCGTTCACCGGCGCAGAGGCGCTCAGCAGCACACGGGCCACGGCCTCGTTCGCGGCGTAGTGCAGGGGCGTGTCGCCATCCTGATCGGGCAGGTCTGCCGCCGCGCCAAAGTTGATAAGCAGCCGGGCCACACCCGCGTGCCCCCCCTGGCTGGCCTCATGCAGAGGGGTGCGGCCCTGGGCGTCCTGTGCGTCCAGCGGGGCGGCGTCCACCAGTTTTGCCACCACTTTTTCGTGGCCCAGAAAAGCCGCCCAGTCCAGGGCCGTGTTGCCGTCACGGTCTCGCAGAAACAGACTGGCCCCCCGCTGGGCCAGCCACTCCACCACGTGGGCGTGGCCGTTGCGCGCCGCCCAGATCACCGCCGTGTTCCCCTCTTCATACTGCAAATCCACACCTGCCCCCGCCAGCACCAGGGCCTCCAGCTTGCGCAGGTCTCCCAGGGCGGCAGCACGATGGGGGCGGTAGGGGTCCTCGGCGTTCGCCCGCACCGGCATGGCCCACAACAACGCCAGCAGGGCCAACATGCCCCACCCTGCCATGGCTTTGTCTGCCCGCTTCACCAAGGCATTGTAAAAACCTGTCAACACCACGGCGCAAAACGCCGATATTGAAGCCATGTCCGCCCAGGTGCATGTTCTTGAGCCCACGCCTTCTACAATGTCGCGGCCCATGGCCACCGCGCCACCCCATGCTTTTTTGTGTCAGCCGCTGATGTTGGCCAAACCCTGGGGGGGGCATCATCTCTCGGCGCTGGGAGAGACCCCCCAAAACGGCGAGCCCTGGGGCGAAGCCTGGCTGGTGGCCGACCTGGAGCAGCATCAATCCACCGTGGCGGCGGGGCCTCTGGCGGGCCACACCATGGCCCGGTTGCGCCAAGCCTGGGGTGAAGGACTGGGGGGAACGGCTTTTGGCGAAGGCCCCCTGCCCCTGCTCATCAAGATTATCGACGCCCGCGAGCCGCTGAGCGTGCAGGTGCATCCTTCTCAGGCCCAGGCCCCCGGCCAGGGCAAAGAAGAAAGCTGGGTGATTCTGCGCACCACGCCCGAAGGCGCGCCCGGCGGCATATATCGCGGTCTGGCCCCCGGCGTGACCCGGGACGACCTTTCCCAAGCCCTGAAACAACGGGGCCTTGAAAACCTGCTGCGGCGCGAAGAGGTGTTTGCCGGCGACACGGTGGACGTTCCCCCCGGCACCGTTCACGCCATTCTGGGCGGCGTGACGGTGCTGGAAGTGCAGGAACCCTCGGACGTGACGTGGCGGCTTTATGACCATGGCCGCCCCCGACCCCTGCACACCCAGCAGGCCCTGGCGGCCCTGAGCGAAACCCCTCCCCCACCCCTGCACAGCGCCGCCGAGGCGGCCCGCCACCTGTGCAGCGCCCCCTGGGGCACCCACGTCACGCTGCTGGAAAAACCCGCCTATCGCATCGAAAAACTGATGCTGCACGGCCGCTGGACAGCCCCCCCCACGCCCCACACCCTGCGGGTGGTGGTGCTGTCGCGGGGTTCGGCCCGTGTGGAAAACGGCCTGGGCGGGGGGTTTACCCTGCTGCCCTGGCAGGCGCTGGTGATTCCCGCCGCCGCGCAAGGCGTCACGCTCACCGCCACCGCCGCCGAGGCCATCGTCACCGGCGCGGCGGGGGGGCCATTGCTGGTC
>CAYJOG010000085.1:0-2415 GCA_964371695.1 uncultured bacterium | reverse complement strand
GGAAAAAGATTGGTTACAATCCCCCTCTGCCGCCACCGGTTTTTGCACCATGAATCCCTCCCCTGACTTCTTCAAAAACCAGCCGGTGCTGATCACGGGGGGGCTTGGGTTTCTGGGCAGCAACCTGGCCCACCGCCTGCTGCAACTGGGGGCGCAGGTGAGTCTGGTGGACTGCCTGCTGCCCGGCCACGGCGCAAACTGGCTGAACGTTGAAGAAATCCGTGACCGCATCACGATGCATCAGCGGGACATTCGCGACGCCGACGCCATGAACCAACTGGTGAAAAATCAGGCCGTGATTTTTCACATCGCAGGCCAGACCAGCCACGTGGACAGCATGACCGATCCTTTGCTGGACGTGGACATCAACTGCCGGGGCAACGTGGTGCTGTTGCAGGCCGTGCGCCAGCACGCCCCCCAGGCGCGGGTGGTTTATTGCGGCACCCGCGCGGTTTATGGCAGCCCCAAAGAATCCCCCGCCCACGAAGAAGTCACCCCCCATCCGGTGGACATTTATGGCGTGAACAAATGGGCGGGTGAGCAATATCACCTGCTGTTTGCCCGCAAGTTTGGCCTGCACACGGTGTGCCTGCGCCTGAGCAACGCCTATGGCCCCCGTGCGCAAATCAAGGCCCCCAGCTTTGGCATTCTCAACTGGATGCTGGGCCAGGCCCTGCAGGGCAAAACCCTGCGCATTTTTGGCGAGGGCAGCCAGTTGCGGGATTACACCTTTGTGGACGACGCCCTGAGCGCCATGTTGCTGGCGGCGGAAAACTCGGCGGCGGCGGGGGAGGTTCTGAACGTTTCCAGCGAACAGCCGGTCACGTTCAAACACATGGTGCTCACGGCCATTGACGCCGCCCGCGAAGCCACGGGCGTAGAGGCCGGTTATGAACACGTGGCATGGCCCGAAGACCGCAAGGCCATTGAGGTGGGAGACTTCGCCGCCAGCAGCGAAAAGGCGCGGACGCTGTTGGGCTGGTCTCCCCAGGTGGGTTTTGAAGAAGGCATCCGCCGCACCGTGGCGTTTTATGCCCCGCGCCTTGCAGACTGGCTGGCGTGAACAGGCCGCGCCTCACTTTGCTCACCGCGCCGGGCTGTTGCCTGTGCGACACCCTCAAGGCCACACTCAAAGAAGCCGGGCTGTTGTTTGAGGAACAGGAC
Organism: uncultured bacterium; assembly: GCA_964371695.1. GTDB lineage: Bacteria > CAYJOG01 > CAYJOG01 > CAYJOG01 > CAYJOG01 > CAYJOG01. The sequence continues at coordinate 1,251 of CAYJOG010000085.1, read as the reverse complement.
ATTCATCAACTCCCGGAGGGTGAAAAATGGCGGCCCCACCTGCCCGTGCTGCTGGTGGACGGCGAGCCGGTGTTCCGTTACAAAGCCACGGCCACGCAGGTGCACCGGGCGCTTGTCAGTCCCTTTTACCGGGGTTTTCGCCGGGCGCGTCTGAAGCGGGAGATGGTGTCGGCCAAAACGTAGCGACGGCCTGATAATCGTCACTTCACACTAAACCCGAACAGGCGCACAAAGGCGTTGCCGTGACTGGGTTTGCCGGGACAACTCACCGCAAACAGTCCCTGAAAACGGGCGTTGAGACCGGCGAAAATGCTGTCTTCCTGTTTGGGGTGCAGGGAATCAAAAACCAGCTCGGCGCAGGGCTTGCTGTGCCTGGGCAACGTGGCGGTGAAGCGCTGGGGATAAACCTGTTTGCCGTCGGTGCTGGGAACGGATTTGATCACCTTGAGGCGTGATTGATTGGGTTGAGGCGTGTTGGGGTCATACAAAAGCGGGCCATTGAAAACGCCCGGTTTTTCGCCGCCGCGCCACTGAAACAACAAGGGGTTGTTTTGCAGCACCAGCACCTGGGCGGTGGGGCGGGGTGTGAAGCGACCTTTTTCTGGCGGCTGGCCCCAGGTGTGCAGCACCCAGGCCTGTCCCGAAACAGCCTTGGTCCCCAACTGGCCCCGTGCGGTCAGCGCGGTGCTCACGGTGCCCTGTGTGGGCAAGCCGCCCCACAAAAAACGGTTGCCCCCGCTGAGGGGAAAGTGCCGGTCGGCGGGGGTGAGCCACACCCTGAGCGCCCCCAGCTTGGGCAGTGGTGCGCTGATTTCATACCCCTTGTCGCTGCCGGTGAGTTTCATTTCGCCGAACATGAGGCGAAAGGGCTTGCCCCCCATGGTGGCCAAGCCCTTTTTGCCATCAAAACGGGTGAAGTTGAAACGCTGCCCGGCCTGGAATCCGGTCCAGAGTTTTATGCTCCAGGGGGTGGGGGTTTTGGCAGCCATGTTCTGCAGGCCCCGGCGCACGGCTTCTTCCATCAGGGGGTTGCCGTGGGTGTGCTGAAAGGTGTCGCCGGTGCGGGTGTCGAGCACCTGCACACTGGCGTAGTGGGCGGGCAGCATGATGGACCCGGCCTGATTGAACGTGAGTGTGACCCAGACGGGTTTTTTGCCCGGCTTGCCGTTTTGAAGCGGATAAAGCCGCAGCAGATAGTGCCAGGTCTCCTGCGAGGCGTGGCTCAGGTGCAGGCTGTTGTCGCGGTCGGCG
>CAYJOG010000084.1:0-8895 GCA_964371695.1 uncultured bacterium | reverse complement strand
GAGCCAAACCACCCCTGGTTTGTATTCGAGTGGCTGTCGCAGGTCACTTTTTACCTCCTCTACCGCACCCTGGACATCTGGGGCATTTATCTGCTGCGGGCGGTGCTGGTGGTGGGGGCGTTTGCGCTCTGGTTCCGCGTGGCGGTGAACAAGTTGCGCGAGCCTGCTGCGGCGCTGGTGTTTTTGCTGGTGCTGGTGGCCTTTTTGCGATACCGCTTTGGTGAACGACCAGAGCTTTTCAGCCAGTTGCTGGTGGCGCTTTTCGCTGCCCGATTGCTCATCAAAAATCCCCTGACCGCGAAAGACTGGCTGCCCCTGTGGCTGTTGCAGATCCTGTGGGTCAACCTGCACGGTTATTTTTTTGTGGGCATCCTGCTGTCGGGCTGGTGGGTTTTCCGCCACTGGAGCCTGTCGGGCGAGCCGTTCTCGAACCTGCTGAAAAGATCCGCCGGTGTGCTGGGGCTGATCGTGGCTTCGTGCATCAATCCCTGGGGGCCTAAAATTTTCACCTTCCTGCTGGCCCACAAAAAATCGGTGGTGTTGCAGTTTGTGATGGAGTTCAGATCCGCCACTCTGCTGGAAGTCTCTCCCACCGTGGCGGGGTTTCTGGTGTGCTCGGTGGTGGCGCTGGGCATTTCGGCGCTCAACACCGCCCAGGCCGGGCGGCGGTTCAGCCAAACCCTGCCCGCCACAGAGGCATGGTGGCACACCCTGCGATCGGTGTTGGGCCTGCTTTCAGACGCCGCCGTGCTGGGCGTGGTGCTTTATATGGGTCACCAGCACGTGCGTTTTTTGTGGCTGTTGGCGGTGCTGAGCATGCCCATTTCGCTGCTGTCGCTTTCTGCTTTTCAGGGCGAGGCGCTTTTGCCCAGCCGTCTGGCCCTGTTGCCCCGGCTGGCGGCCCTGGTGCTGGCGGCGGTGGCGGTTTGGCAGGTCAAACCCGCCACGTGGAATCTCGCGCTCAACGAAAAACAACACTACCCCGTGCAGGCCATGGCCTTTGTAGACAAGCACAAACTCCACGGCAGGCTCTATAACGAATACGGCCACGGCGGCTGGTTCATCTTTCGTTATTACCCTAGGCTCAAAACCTTCATGGATGGGCGTTTCGCTTTCAGCGACAAGTTTTATCAGGATTATTTTGATGTCACCAAAGACCCGGCTCATTTCCGCAGGCTGATCAAAAAATATGGCGTGAAACTGGTGGTCATGCCGGTGACCAGCCCACGGGCCATGCATTATTCCTTTTTCCCGGCAGATGGCCCCTTCAAGGTGGTGTATTTCGACATCCACAATTTTGTGGCCGTGCCCAAGGCCAAAGCCCCAGACCTGCCGGGTTACGAACTGTTCTGCCCCTGCCTGAACGAAGGCTCCTATTACCTGCCGCAGTTCAACCACCCCGGCCTGAGACCGCGCATGGACAAAGAAATGCAAATGCTCTCGCGCCAGACCCGTGGCGAAGGCAATGCGTTTGTGTCGCGGTGGTATCGCATCACGGGCAGGCCACGACAGAGCCTGAAAGCCCTCAAAGAACTGGGCAAACTCCCTGCCTACAAAGACATTTACCAGTATGAAACCGTCTTGTCGCACTTTGCCCTGGGCCACCGCAACACCGCCCGAAAAATCGCCCGCACCACCGCCGATTTTGCCGACACGGAATGGCTGAACACCCTGACCGCCCTGGGCATGAAAAAGAAAGCCCTGGAACTGGCCCAGCGCTCTACCGAGGAAAACCTTCTCACCGCCCAGGCCTATGAATCGGCCCAATGGTTATCCCAAAACGCCCCCTCCCGGCTTGAGCGGAAAAAATGGCGACGCATGGCGGCGCAGAGTCACCGGGCCTACATCAATTACCGCATGGTTTACCAGTTCAAGAATGCCCTGAGTGAAAAAAACTTTGCCGGGGGTGTGGCTTATGTAGACGCCGCCCAGCGGTTTGCCCCCAAAGAGACCTGGCTGGAAAAAATCCTGAACACCACGAAAAAAGAAACCGGCGCGGTTTATCCCGAAGACCTGCCGGAAAATCGACCGATGCCCCGTTAGCAGGGTGTTGATAAACACCCTGTTAGAGCATTTTCGGAATTGATGGAGTACTCCTCTTGGTGCAGCCAAAGACCATGCCCCCCCCCTCTCCCCTTTAATGGGGAGAGGGAGGCCGAAGGCCGGGTGAGGGGTTTATTCAAAAGCAAAAAAACCGAATAAGGCTTTTGTTTCTTGTGTCAACCCCACACCCGTAAAATTTGGCCCCAGACGCCAAATCCTTCCGCCCCCCCCCAAAAAAGGGGTGAGGCGACCCCCCCCCCTTTTGCTCTACCATTTCCGAAAATGCTCTAACTTGACAATCCCCGCCAGCGGCACTCACAATGCCCCCATGATGCCGGTGACCTGTTGTTGCAACGCCTGTTGCGCCCAACGGGGCTTCCCGGTGGTTGCGCGCTGATACGCACCAGCGCCAACAAGAGTCAGGGGAGCCGCCAGAGGGGAGCCTTTTGGTGCGTTTTTCCATTGCAAAAAAATGAAACCGACCAAATCCGATATTTACTTTTTCAGCCGCCACCTGCCGGTGTGGCTGATTTTCGCGGCGCTTTTCCTGCCCCGGCCCGCTGCGGCCCAGGCCAAACCAGCCCCCATCCGCATCGCCCGTCTGGCCACGCTCACCCACGCCCCCGCCCTGGTGGCCCAGCAGCAACGGGCTTTTGAAAAAGCCCTGGGCAATGTCCCGGTGGAATGGAAAGTCTTCAGCGGCGGCCCGGCCATTGTGGAGGCCCTGTTTGCCCGCGCCGTGGACGTGGCCTATGTGGGCCCCAGCCCCGCCATCAATGCCTGGGTCCGCAGCCGGGGCAAGGCCATCCATATTCTGGCCGGGGCCTGCGCCGGCGGCGCGGCCATGGTGGTGCAACCCCACTTGGCCCGCGCCCGAAAAGAGGATTTGAAAAACAAACGTTTCGCCAGCGTGCAAACCGGCAACACACAGGACGTGGCCCTGCGCCTGTGGCTCAAAAAACAGGGCTACCTGCCCAACCTGATGGTGCGCACGCTGGAAGGCCCCGACATGATGGCCGCCTTCGGCACAAAATATCTGGACGGCGCCTGGGTGGTGGAACCCTGGGTGAGCCGCCTCACGCAACAGGCCGGGGGCAAGGTGCTGTTTGAGGAATCCGCCCACTGGTCCGGCGGGGTGTATCCCACCACGCTTCTGGTGGCCACGCAGGAGTTCATCCGCCGCCGCCCCCGCAGCACCCGGACGCTGGTGAGCACCCATGTCCGCACCATCCGCTGGATCAAAACCCACCCCCAGGCGGCCCAACAACGCACCAACCGGCAACTGGCCCTGGACACCGGAAAACCACTCTCTGCCGAGATATTCAACAGCGCATGGAAAAGGCTCTCTTTCACCTTTCAACCCATGGCCGCCGCCGTGACAAGAAACGCTGCTGATGCTGCAGCGCTGGGGTTTCTGGGCCGACATCCTTATCCCCTGAAAGGCATCTTTGATCTGCGCTGGCTGAACGCCGTGACACAAAAAACACAAAAAAACATCACCGGTCAGAAAAGGAAAACGCCATGAAGCCTTTTTACAAGTCTGCCGCCCCCACGCCCTTTGACCCCAACGCCCAGATTCTGGACATTCGCGGCGAGGTGTGCCCCACCAGTCTGGTGCGGGTGAAAAAAGCCACCGAGGCCATGCAAGAAGGCGGCGTGATGGTGGTGCTCACCGATCACCTGCCGGTGGTGGAAGAAACCGTGCCTTTTTTCGCCGAGCGGCACGGCCTGACGGTGGAGCTTCAGTCTCATGTTCAGCATCCCAAAGAGGAATGGAAACTGGTGCTCAGGCGCGTGAAGGCCGACGACCCGGAAACACCCGTATTGCGGCTGCAAAACCTGAGCAAACATTTTGTTTTTGGCGGCGCCACCCACACGGCGCTCAACGATTTTTCCCTGGACCTGAAAAAGGGTGAGTTTCTGGTGCTGCTGGGGCCAAGCGGCTGCGGCAAAAGCACCCTGCTCAACCTCATCGCCGGTTTTGAAAAACCCGACGCGGGCACCCTCTGTGGTCCCGGCGGCGGCCCCCTGCCCCACACCGTCATGCTGTTTCAGGAACTGGGGCTTTTCCCCTGGCTCTCGGCCATCGACAACGTGGCCTTTGGCCTGCGTTATCACCCTATCAGCAAACGGGCGCGGCTGGAGCTGGCCCAGGACTTCCTGGGCCGCGTGGGGCTGTCGGGCTTTGAGAATCACCCCATTCATCATCTTTCCGGCGGCATGCGCCAGCGGGTGGCCCTGGCCCGCGCCCTGGTGTTGGATCCGGAACTGCTGCTGATGGATGAGCCTTTTGCCGCCCTGGATGCCCTCACCAAACAGGCGCTTTATGACGACCTGCTGAACCTCACCCGCCAGACCGAAAAAGCCGTGGTGTTCATCACCCACGACGTGCGCGAGGCGGTGTGGCTGGCCGACAGGATTCTCGTGATGCGCCCCGGCGGCGGCTTGCAGGCTTCGTTTGACCTGGGCCGCAACGCCCCACGCCCCAACGGCACCGACGAAAGCGACCACTGGACCCATCAGGTGCTGCCCGAACTCACCAGGGCCGCCAACACGCCCCGCGCCTTTCCGGCCCAGGCGGTGCGCGCCGCAGGAGGCCCCTGATGAAAAAAGCCGCTCAGGCCGCTGTGTTTTTTCTGCTGCTGGCCCTGGTGTGGGAGGCCGTGGCCCGCTTTGGCAGCCTGCCCCCCTATCTGTTTCCGCCCCTCAGGGACATCTCGCTCACCTTTCGGGACGGTTTCATGGAGGGGTCCTATCCCCTGGCGGTGCTGCTGAGCCTCAAGCGCCTGCTGGCGGGTTACGGCATTGCGCTTGTGGTGGGCACCGCGCTGGGGGTGGGCATCGCCCGCCTGCCGGTGATTGAAAACACCTTTGGCGTGCTGGTGACGGGCATGGGGTCCATGCCCAGCATCTGCTGGCTGCCGCTGTCGTTGTTGTGGTTTGGTTTTGGCGACACGGCCATTCTGTTTGTGGTGTTCATGGGCGCGCTGGGGGCCGCCACGCTGGGCGTGGCCGACGCCATCCGTCAGGTGCCGCCCCTACTGCTCAGGGCGGGCCACAACCTGGGGGCGCGGGGCCTGCACATGGCCACCGACGTGCTGCTGCCCGCAGCGCTGGTGGGCATTGTGAGTGGTTACCGTCAGGCGTGGAGTCTGGCGTGGCGCTCCCTGATGGCGGCGGAGCTGCTGTTCAGCACACCGGGTTTGGGCAATGAGTTGCAGATGGGCCGCGACCTCAACGACATGTCCCGCGTGTTGTCGGTCATTGTGCTGATTCTGGTGGTGGGCATCGCCCTGGAGGCCGCCGTGTATTCCCCCCTGCAAAAAAAGCTGGCCCGGCGTTATGGCCTGTTGAAATAAGGCACTGCGTCAATGGCAAAAACTACCCCAAACCCGGAAACAATTTGAGCAGACCGGCGGTGACAAACTCCACCGCAATGGCCGCCAGCAGCAGGCCCATCAGGCGCGCCACAATGTTGATGCCGCTCTGCCCCAGACGTTTGCCAATGGGCACCGCGAGGCGCAGGCTCACCCAGGTGATGAGCGCCGTGACGGCGGCGGCCCCCAGCAAAAGCCCCAGGCGCAGCGCCACCTCACCTTGAGCCGCCACCCGCGCCTCGTGGCTGTAAAGAATCGCCGCGCTGATGGCCCCCGGCCCGGAAAGCAGCGGAATGCTCAGCGGCACCACCGCCACTTCGCTGTAATTTTTGGCTTCCTGTATTTCTTCGGGCGTCTGCACCGCGCCGCTTTGCCGGGCGTGCATCATGTCAATGGCCATGAGCATGAGCAACACGCCCCCGCCCACCCTAAAGGCGGGCAGGCTCACGTGAAAAAAGTCCAGCACACCTTCTCCGATAAGCGCGGCGAACACCAGAATCAGCAACACCGACTGACCCGCCACCCGCGCCAGACGCAACTGGTCCGCCGCCGTTTTGTCCCGCGTGAGCGTGATGAAAAAAGGCACCGCCCCCAAAGGATTCACAATGGCCACCAGCGACAGGGCCACGCGCGAAAAATCCCCCAAAGCGTCGAGCAGCGTCACGTCAGTCGCCTTCTCCCCGTGCCAGCGACTCAAACAGCGGCAGGTTCTCTGAAGGGCCGGTGAGAAAAAGCCGGTCGCCGTTTTTGAGCACGGTGTCGGCCTGCGGGCCAAAACGCATGGCGCCTTCGGTGGACTCGATGCTCACCACCAGCATCTGCGAACGGTGCGGAATTTCCAGCGCGTGGAGGGCTTTGCCGCACAGGCGGTCGCCCTCTGTCACCTGATAGGTGTATATCTGCACCGACTGGCCGTGGGTGCTGGCGATGTTGTCCATGAACTCCACCAGATGGGGTGAAAGGATGAGATTGCTGATGCGCCGTGCGCCGATTTCCACCGGCGTGACGATGTGGTTGACCCCCAGTTGGCTCAACCGCCGCGCACCGGTAGAGGATTCCGCACGGGCGATGAGATGGGCCTGCGGGGCCACCTCTTTGGCGTTGAGCAGCAGATAGAGGTTGTCCGCGTCGCTGGAAAGCGCAGCCACCAGGGTTTCGGCTTTTTCAACACGGGCGTCCTTGAGCAACTCCATGCTGGTGGCGTCGCCGTGCAGCACCAGCCAGTGGGGGTGATGCTGACGCACGTCTTCCAGAATGTTGCCGTCCTGCTCAATGGCCACAAAGGTTTTTCCGGCGGTTTCAAGCCGCTGGGCCAGTTCCAGCCCCATGCGCCCCAGGCCGCAGATGATGACGTGTTTTTCCAGGTGGTCCAGTTGCCGTTTCATGCGACGCTCCTTGAACAGTGACACAAAGGTGTTTTCAAAAAACCAGGTGGTGACCATGGCGGTGATAATCGGCATGGCCGCCAAACTCAGCAGCACCACCACCGCCACCACGCCCCGGCCAGCGGGCGAGAGTGGATGCACCTCTGAAAACCCCAGTGTGCTGAGGGTGATCAGCGACATGTAAAGGCTGTCCGAAAAACTCCAGCCTTCCACCACCATGAATCCCAGCGCGCCCAGCAACAGAAACGCCGGGATCATCAGCAGAATGAGCACCATCCGGGTGGTTGTGAGAAAGGGCCGCATGGGTCAGCCGGTCATGTCCAGCGACGCTGTCACCGCCGGGTTGTGCCTGAGGCGCTCGCGGGTTTCGTTTTCGCCCAGTCCCGGCTGGGGCGTCTGGTTGAATGTCTGATAAAAAATGGCGCTTTGGCCCTCCGGCAGTCCCTGGCCAAAACGGTCCAGAAAACAGGCAAAGGTTTTGGCGGCATAGGTCGGCTCCAGCCCCAGGCCCAGCAGTTCCGGCGCTCTTGCCAGAGCCGCCTCGGCCTGGGGCGTGAGGTGACCATATCCCGGCCCCAGATAACCTTTCACCAATTCCAGCGGCACATTATCCAGATTGGGGCGCGACACCCCCAGTCCCGACAACCGGCTCAGCAGGCCCGCCGTGAGCATGTTCACCATGTTCTGGTTGGTGTAAACCCCAGGGGCCACCTGCACCGTCACCACGCGGGTTTTGCAACCCGCCAGCGCCAAGCCCACCCGCAGCCCCACGGCGGTGCCCAGGCTGCCCGCAGGCGTGACATGGGCCACCACCTGACCCAACCCCTGCTCTTCACACTGCACGGCCACCTCCACACCGGCCCGCACCCACCCCAGACACCCCAGGGGCATGGAGCCACCCGGCAAAATCAGATAGGGGTGACGGCCCTTGAGGGTTTGCAGCGCCTGTTGCCTGAGAGCTTCGGCGACAAGGCCCAGTTCGGTTTTGGCCCCCACCAGTGTCACGCCATTTTTGAGCAGCACCCCCAGGGTGGCCCACACCTTGGGCGTCATGGGCTGGGGCATGAGCACACCAATGAGTTCCTGATCCGGTTTTTTGTAAATCGAAAGCGCCTCGAGATGATGGCTGCCCACCGCGCCGATGCTGATGATGACACCAGCCTGCTCACAGGCCGGGTCTGCCAGCAGAAACTCCAGCTTGCGCACCTTGTTGCCGCCATACACCGTGCTGGCCAGGTCTTCGCGTTTGACCCAGGCCCCCGCAAGGCCCTGCATGGGCAACAGCGGCGTGGGCCACTGGCCCAGCAGGCGGCGCGGCTGTCTGGCCAGGGCCTTGTCGAGTTTTTCCAGCGCGGCTTTAGCAGCCATCTCAAAAATACCCTTGAGAGCCTGTTTCCAAATTGCGCCATGTGAAACATGGTGAAACAGAAACAGGCTCTTGCGGGCCATGGATGGCCCGCTCCAAAAGCCGAAGTGTTGAAAACACTGAGGTTTTTGCCCGCCGAGGGGGCTTTGCCCCCGCTGGCGGTGCGTTTATAAAGTCCAGGACGGACTTTATAAAAAGGCTCTGAGATGGCTGCTGGCAGGCCAGGATGGCCTGCACCGAAAATCGTAGGGTTGAAAACCCACAGATTTTCGCGCTTGGGGCCGGGGCAAAGCCCCGGAACCGGCGTCCGAAAAAATCCACGGATGGATTTTTGAGATAAGTTCCAGGATTCATGCGGTCATGTTAACAGGCGGCATGAGGCGCAGAGCCAGCAACTTCAATAACCGAATACACCCTGAAAACGTGGCCCCGGACTAAAGGTGGAAATCACCTGATCCACCGTGATGGCCAGGTGCCGCCGGGATTTGTCATAGGACAGTTTCAACCCCAGATAGGGCGCGATGTCACCCAGGGCCACCAGCAGGCGGCCATCCTTCACCACCGGCGCGTGACGCAGGAAAACCACACCCTCCTGAGAGGGGTCCAGAATGCTCTGATACCAAAGCTCCTTGTCCCCCGGCGTCAGGCCCAGGTAATACCCATCCACGAAATAACGCACACCGCCGCTCTTGCGCTGCATGATCAGCCCCAGCATGGACGCCAC
>CAYJOG010000083.1:0-8939 GCA_964371695.1 uncultured bacterium | reverse complement strand
GTGGGGCAGGCGTCCCGCCTGCCTTTTATATGAACGCAGGCAAGATGCCTGCGCCACCAAAAAGTAATGAAATTGGGTTGGATTTTTTTTGATGCACGGACAGGAGTGTCCGTGCCACTGAAAGCCGCTTCAACCTGGCATTTGACTTATCAAAGCAGCCGCCAGTTGTTGCAGCAAGAGGTTTAAACCAATATCCAGCGTTTTTTGGGCAGCTTTTGAGCCGATGGTTTTGATTTTGGACATAAAGTCACCCAACTTGGTGTTGGTTAATGTGGATGAAGAAATTTCTGTTTTTAATTCATCAATCAGGCTCTGGGCTTCATTTTTTATTTCATCCGACACATCTGAGTTGTTAAAAAAGTTTTTCAAGTCAAGCAATATTTTTAACCCTTTATCTTTATTGCAGTAAAAATTTTGATGCGCCCCATTGGAACCGATCTGAATGGCGGACTCGGATGAGCTATGAATCGTCACGGTATAATTATTTATAATTGTGATTGAAGCCTGTTTTGACAGTTCTTTTTCCTTACCTGAAAAACTCCAGTTCTCGCCACGCACGCCTTCTTCTTCAAGTTCAAGCCCCCAGTTCAGAATCAGGTTCCGCACTTTGTTAAAGATGCCAGTAATCTCAATACTGGGCGTTTCAAAAGAAAAGTTTATGGGTCTGTCGCTTTTAAATATCAGTCTTAGGATTTTTTCGTTGTGAAGAGGGGGTTGAAATGATGCAATAGGCCCTTTCAAATCAGTCGAAACTTTCTCCAGGCAAGAAATTGAATCAAAACGTGGATGAATAATTAGTTTTTTCATCAGGTCTTGGTCATCGCAATCCAAAAGTGTTTTTAAGTTCGAATTACGTTCATCTACCATGTACGGTTTTGCATTCAATATTCTGTATTCTGGAATATCTTCGAACCGTTTGTATCCATCGGACTCATTTTTGAGCCAAGATTCGATTTCAACTGAACCAGTTTTTTTTGCGACCACGATCGCGTGTCTCAACAACTCAGAGACGGAGACGTTTCCGTCGCACGCCATTTTTTGAAGATCAAGTACCAAGCTGGCCATGGCTAATTCCTAACACTCCCCTTGATTTGGGTTGATTTTTGTTCTTAAGAAAGGGGGTTTTGCAAAAGGCAATACAGTTATCACAAGCCTCCTCGCCTGTGGCGCGGTTAGAGAAAAAAAACCTCACTTCACCTCCAGCCGTATCTCTGAGAAGAACGGGTGGGTGTGGGTGAAGAGGTCGCCGTTGGCGTCGCGGTGGGTGTGGGGGCGGTATTGCCACACCTTGATGTGGCGGTAGACCTTGCCGTCGTCGCCGGTTTGCAGGCAGCACACCGGCTCGACATAAAGCGCGTCGCCGTCGGCGTAGGGCGTGACGTTGCAACTCAGGTGGGGACGGGCCGGGCTGTGGGGCGGCTCGGCCATTGCGCAGGGTGCGCCGCTGGCTGGCTCAAAACCCCGCTGATAGGCGCAGGGCGGGGCGATTTTGCCGTCGCGCAGCGTGCCCACGTCCTTGCCCTGCCACGACCAGCCGCATCCGCCCTGGCCTTTGAGCGCATCGCCGCCCCAGCCGCAAAACGGCCCGGACATTGCGCTGGAATTGCCATATTTTCCGTCCAGCCCGCAGCCCATGCCCTTGCTGCACGCATAACCCATGGGGTTGTTGGCTGGCGCCGCGCCGTTGCAGGCGCCGCAGGCGGGGCCGCCATAGGCCGGGTCGTGCCACGGCGCGCCATAGGCATAAAACCGCCCCGGCAGGCGGTTGCCTTCGTCCACGCCCAGGGGGCGCAGCGGCTCGCCATTGGGGGAATACAACCAGCGGCTGTCGCCATAACGGCCCGTGCGGGTTTGCCAGTCTGCGGCGCAGCGGCCACAGGGTTTGGCCCCGGTGATGTCGCGGTCATCCACCCATTTGCTGGTGCGTTCATAGCCACAACAGCCGCTTTCGGTCCACACCGGTTTGGTTTTCAGGCCGCAGGAGCATGAGCAGGCGAAGTCGCCTTTGTCGTAGCGCTCGATGATTTCGCGCCGCAGGTCGTCTGCGAGTTCGTCGTTGTGGGGGGTGAGGATGTGCGCCCAGCCCGCCTCTTGCAGCAGGGAATCTTCGCAGCAGCCTTTCCACACGCCCGCCCAGTGTTGGGGAATCCAGCCCGTGCCCGACTTGGCGAACACGTCGGGATTTTTGGCCAGCAGGGCGCGGGTGACGTCTTTCAGGCCCATCATGGCGGCGTAATGCAGGGGGGTGCCGCCATATTCCTTGTCTTTGAGCGTGAGGTTGGAGCCTTTTTCGATCAGGTAATAGGCCACCTCCTTGCGGTGGCTGAAAAGCGCGTTGTGCAGGGGCGTGCGGCCCCATTTGTCCTGGGTGTCCAGGTCGGCCCCGGCCTTGAGGGCCTCCATGGCGGCGTTCAGGTCACCGGCGGTGGCGGCCTCCTGCAACTGCGCGTCTTCTTTGCTGGGCGCAGCCAATAGAAGAGAAGAGGGCAGCAGCATGGCCAAAGCGGCCAGAACCAGCCCTTTGACAAGGGTTTGACGGATGAATGAGGAACGCATGGTGTCACTATATCAAACACCGATATATGTGAAGATGGGAAAGCGTTTTGGGTAACGGGCGCAAAGAGCATGCCCGGTTTTTTGCCTGGTTCGGCGTTTTCCTCCATGAAAACTGCCGAACAGCGCCGCACGGCTCAGCCCACCCCAAAAAAAGGCTGCTTTGAGCCGGGTTTTATGGGGAGAGAAACGTTCTGGGCAGACCCCCACCAGGCTTCACCGGCGGCGGAAACGGCCGCTATCGCCTTTGCTCGGCCAGATGCCCCAATGGGCATCTGGAAAGACTCCTCGCAAACTCATGGCCTCTGGCCCCGGGTGTCGCCCTCTTTGGCGGACAATTTGCTCAAGGGGGCAAACCGGGGGACTTGCCGCCCCTGGTTGACTTTCAAAATAGGCGCTCTCATAATGGCGGCCCCCTGGAAACACAGGGGCTTTTTGCAAGGAGCAAGGTGATGAAAACCACACGGGCAAAATTTAACGACAGGCCGGAAACCTGGGTGCATCTGGACGCCAGCGGCCAGACACTGGGGCGATTCGCCGTGCAGGTGGCCACGCTGCTGCGGGGCAAGCACCTGCCGGACTACACCCCCGACGTGGACATGGGCATTTTTGTGGTGGTCACCAACGCCGAAAAAATCAAGGTCACCGGCCGCAAGCTCGAAGAAAAAGTCTATTACCGTCACAGTGGCCGCCCCGGCGGGTTGAAAACCGAAACCCTGCGCGAGCGGCTGGACAAATATCCCGAACGGGCCATTGAGGCCGCCGTGAAGGGCATGTTGCCCAAAAACAAGCTGGGCAATCGTATTTTTAAGCACCTCAAGGTCTACACTGGTCCAGAACCCAGGCACACGGCACAGATCACGGGCACCGAGAAACGGGCTCAGGCGTAAAAGGCAGGCATTCCCATGGCACAGGCAAAAAAAGCTCCCGCTCCCCACACCAACATCCCCAAGGTTTACACGGGCCGCCGCAAATGCGCCGTGGCGCGGGTGCGCATCACCCCCGGTGTGGGTGAAATCAAGATCAACGGAAAAAATCTGCTGGAGTTCACCACCCGTGTGACCGACATCGCCAGGGTGGAAAAACCCCTGCGGGTCGCCGGTGTTTTTGGCACGGTCAACGTGTTCGCCACCACCCAGGGGGGCGGCATTGCTGGCCAGTGCGACGCACTGCGCATGGGCATTTCCCGCGCTTTGGTGGTGGAGAATCCCGACTATCGCAGCGGACTTAAAAAAGAAGGTCTCATGACACGCGACCCCCGCGTGAAGGAACGTAAGAAGTACGGCCGCAAGCGCGCCCGCAAACGCTTTCAATACAGCAAGCGTTAAGCAGGTTTCTGGGTCTTGCGGTTGGGGGAAAGGTCTTCTTTCCCCTGTCTTCGGTGGAAATGTTCGCATTTACACCGGGTGTGCTGACGTTATTCTTCGCGGGAGGTTTTTATGGCTATTCATGAAAAGGCCATTTCGGTCGGCATTGTCGGCATCAGCGGTTATACCGGCCAGGAACTGGCGCGCTGGCTGGCGCGGCACCAGGGGTTTCGCCTCACCAACGTCATGAGCCGCAGTTGGGCGGGCAAACCGCTGGACGGTTTTTACCCTTTCTGGCCGCAGGACCAGCCCCTGAGGGTCAAGGCCCCCGACTCCGGCAAGGCGGGCGAGGTGGACGTGTTGTTTCTGGCGCTGCCGCACCATGAGTCCATGGCCTTTGTGGCGGCCCTGGGCCAGTGCCACGCCAAAGTAGTGGACCTGAGCGCGGACTTCCGCCTGAAGGACGCTGCTGAATATGAGGCAGTTTATGGCGAGGCCCACCGGGCGGCGGACAGGTTACCTGGGGCGGTGTATGGCCTGACGGAGCACAACCGCCCGGCGCTGAAAGAAGCCCGGCTGGTGGCCAACCCTGGTTGTTACCCCACCTGTTCGGGTCTGGCGCTCTGGCCCCTCATGCCACTGGCGGATTTGTCCCAGCCCGTGATTGTGGACGCCAAAAGCGGTGTGAGCGGCGCGGGCAAGGCGCTGCGCGAAGACCTGCTTTTTAACGAATGCGCGGAAAGCCTGCGCCCCTATGGCGTGGTGGGTCACCGGCACACCGCCGAGATTCGCCACCTGCTGCAAGACGCCGCCGGTGCGCCGGTGCGGGTGAGCTTTACGCCCCATCTTCTGCCGGTGGTGCGGGGCATGTCGGCCACCTGTTATGTGGCGATGAAGGCGGGCAAAACCGAAGACGACGCCCGTGAGGCGCTTCAGTCCGCCTACCGCGATGAACCTTTTGTGAAGGTGCTCAACCCCGGCGACTGGCCGGATATTAAACGGGTGACAAACACCAACCTGTGCCTGATCAACGTGGCCTTTGACCCGGCTGTCGGCCTGCTCAAAGTTTTCAGTGTCATTGACAATCTGGTGAAGGGCGCCAGCGGTCAGGCCATTCAGAACGCCAATGTGATGGCGGGATTTGCCGAAACGGAGGGGCTGACATGAGCGCCCTGAATGAGTGGAAAAAAATGCAAGGTGGTTTTCTGGCCACGCCGGGCCTGAGGGGCCAGGGAATCCACGTGGGCATCCGCAAAAACGTGGACAAGCAGGACCTGTGCCTGATGACGTGGCCCGCGCCCACCCCCGTGGCGGGTGTGTTCACCACCAACGATCTCAAAAGCATCTGCGTGCTCGAAAACCGGCGGAAAATCAAAAAAGGCTTCGTGCGGGCGCTGGTGGTGAACAGCGGCGTGGCCAACACCTGCACGGGCGACGAAGGCGAGCGCAATTATCACGCCGTGTGTCGGCAGGCCGCCGAAAGCCTGGGTTGCCACAGTGACCAGATTCTTTTCGCCTCCACCGGCGTCATCGGCAACCAGTTGCCCATGGCGCGCATTCAAAAGGGACTGCGCACCCTGTTGCAGGGCACAGGCCGCGACGCTTTGAGTCTGGCGCGGGCCATCATGACCACCGACACCGTGCCAAAATACAGCGCCTATCGTCACGGCAAACACACGGACCTGGTGCTGGGCGGCATGACCAAAGGAGCGGGCATGATCTGCCCCAACATGGCCACCACGCTCACTTTTGTGAGCACCTCTGCCGCCCTGGCCCAGGCCGACATGCAGGCGGTGTTGTCGCAGGCCGTGCAGGAAACCTACAACATGATGTGCATCGACAACGACCAAAGCCCCAACGACATGTTGCTGTGGTTTGGTCTTCCGCCGGGCGCAGGGGTGAACGCGCCGCTGAAAACAACCACCCAGGGGCTGAAAATGCTGCTGAGCGAACTGGCCAAAAAGCTGGTGCTGGATGGCGAGGGCGTGACCAAACTGGTGTGCATCAACCTGAGTGGTTGCCGCGACCTGCCCCAGGCGCGGCAGGTGGGGCGGGCCATTGCGGGCAGCATGTTGGTGAAAACCGCCATTTTTGGTGAAGACCCCAACTGGGGCCGGGTGGTGAACGCCATGGGTTATGCGGGCGCGGGGCTGAACATGGACAAGGTGAGCCTCACCATCAACGGCCACCGCCTGTTTGAAAACGGCCAGCCCACGGGCCGGCTCAAACGCCTTTCGGGCAAGGAGATTCACCTGGACGTAAACCTGGCCAGCGGCAAAAAGAGCTACCAGTTCCTCACCGGCGACCTCAGCTACGAATACGTCAAGATCAACGCGGAATACACCACCTAGTTGCCCTATCCCCATCAAGGGGAGCGGGTGGCCCGAAGGGCCGGGTGAGGGGTTCAATTAGAGCATATTTACAATGTTTGCATACAGGAGTAGCGGCGATGTCCTCATCGCCGTTAATTTAAAGCGCGGTGAGGACACCGCGCCTACTCCAGAAGGGTCAAAAACACTTGAATTTCCTTCAATCCAATGGCGACGGGGGTGTCACCGCTACGCTTCAATAAGACCCAAAATTTTTGAAAGGCCAGATCACCCGTTTATGTCACAAAAAAACCCGCCACTTTCTTTTTCAGGCTTCACCGGCCAGCGGCTGGTGGTGAAGTTTGGCGGCAGCATGGCGGAGAACAAAGCGGCCACGGCAGCTTTTTTGCAGGAACTGGCGGCGCTCTGCCGCGCCGGGGCCAGCGTGGCGCTGGTGCATGGCGGTGGCAAGCGCATCAATGCTGTCATGGAACAACTGGGACAGCAGTCTGAGTTTTTGCAGGGTCACCGCGTGACTACGCCCGAAAACATGACGGTGGTGCAGTGGGTGCTCTCGGCAGAGGCCAACAAGGCCCTGGTGGCGGACCTGTGCGCCCTGGGCGTGGCGGCGGTGGGTGTGAGCGGTCAGGACGCGGACCTGTTCTGCGCTGCGCCCAAAGACGCCCACAGCGGCCTCACGGGCCTGGTGCATCAGGTAAACCCAAAACTCATTCAGGCCCTATGGCAGGCCGGTTTTCTGCCGGTCATCAGCCCCGTGAGCGCGGGGCCTCGCCACGAAGCCATGAACGTGAACGCCGACATCGCCGCAGGCTGGTTGGCGGCGGCCCTGGGGGCCGACCTGCTGGTGTGCCTCACCGACGTGGAAGAAATCTACGAAGACCTCTCCGCCAAAACCGGCGTGCTGAAAACCCTCTCGATAACTCAGGTGCAGAAGTGGCTGGACGAAGCATTTTTTGACGGCGGCATGGCCCCCAAACTGGAGGGCGCGGTGGTGGCGGCCCGTGCCGGTTGCCGCGTGCGTATCGGCGGCGGTCAGGCCCCCGGCGGGCTTGGCCGTCTGCTCAACCACCCCGGCTCAGGCGCCACGCTGCTGCCCTGACATCACCCCACGAAAGGGAATCCCATGTCCAACATCCAAAAGCTCGATCCACAGGTCATCCTGCCCATCTACAAGCGCTATCCCATCCAGGTCAAACGGGCCAAGGGGGTGTGGCTCACCGCCACCGACGGCAAGCGGTATCTGGATTTTCAGGGGGGCTTTGCCGTGAACGCCCTGGGTTATCGCCACCCCCAGGTGATGAACGCCGCCCGCAAAATGCTCAAGGAGCCTTGGCACATCAGCGGTGTGCTGTTGCACGAAAACCCCGTGCGGCTGGCCCAGGATCTGCTGCGCCACACCGGCATGGCGCGGGTGTTTTTTCAGAGCAGCGGGGCGGAATGTGTCGAGGCGGCCATCAAGGTGGCGCGGGCCTGGGGCAATCAGCAACCCCAAAAGCGGGTGAAGCTGCTGGCGCTCACGCCGTCGTTTCATGGCCGCACCACCGGGGCGGTCACCCTCACCGGCGTGCCCGCTTATCAAGAGCCGTTTCTGCCCCTGTTGCCAGAGGTTTATCACGTGCCGGTGAACGACGTGGACGCGCTGAACAAAACCCTGGACGACACCTTCGCCGCCGTGTTTGTGGAGCCAATTCTGGGCGAGAGCGGCATCATTCCCCTGAGCCAGCCATTCATGGAAGCCCTGGCCCGGCGGTGCGAAGAAACCGGCACGCTTTTGGTGGCGGATGAAATCCAGAGCGGCGCGGGCAGGGCAGGGGCGTTTCTGGCCTGCGAGGGCACGCCGCTGAAACCCGACATGGTGCTGCTGGCCAAGGGCATTGGCGGCGGCCTGCCCCTGGGGGCCTGGCTGGTGAATGAAAAACTGATTGATGTGCTCAAACCGGGTGATCACGGCACCACCTATGGCGGCAACGTGTTTGTCACGGGGGTGTCGCGCACGGTGGTCAGGCTGCTGGTGCGCGAGGCGATTCCCAACGTGCGGGCGCTGGCGCCGATGTTCGAGCAGGGCCTGCGGGAACTTCAAAACGAGTTTGAGGGCATTGAAGAGGTGCGGGGCCGGGGGTTCATGTGGGGTGTGCAGTTCAAGGAGTCGGCGAAGCCCGTGTGGCAGGCGTGCCTGCGCGAGGGCCTGCTGCTGAACCTGTGCGGCGAAAAGGTGCTGCGCCTGCTGCCCGCGTTGATCCTCACCGAAGACGAACTCAAAAAAGGCCTCAAGCGCCTGCGCAAGGCCCTGGCTTCGCCGGTGACCTGAAAGGTTGACTGTCCGCGCTGAATCAACAAAATGAGAGGCGCAAGAAGAAGTCATTCCTCGGTAGCTCAGTTGGTAGAGCGGTTGGCTGTTAACCAATAGGTCACTGGTTCGAGTCCAGTCCGGGGAGCCAAAGAACAAACGAACCCTTTTTCGGGAGTGTTTTTGCCCTCCCGAAAAACCCGCCTTAAGGCCCAGGTTTGGGGCATGTTTTTGGAGTGTCCCGGCGGCTGCCAGTTAACCACGGAGAGCAGACTTCCTCCCCAGGAAGCGCCCTTTTGCTCTCAGCCTCTCAAAAACGGCTGAGAAGGGTGACCCACTGGTTAACGGAGTCTGTTAACCACGACCCACTGGTTAACCGCCATTGGCCCCACGTCGGCGCTTTGCGCCTGAAAAAACGCCCCGTACCACCCGGACAGTTCAAGACCGGCACGGGGAAAAAAA
>CAYJOG010000082.1:5550-8997 GCA_964371695.1 uncultured bacterium | reverse complement strand
AAGGTGGCCTGGGTGCTGAGCATGTAGCGCTCGCGGGTCATGCGCAGTTCCCGGTCGGCCTCTATGCGCTGGGTGATGTCCCTGAGAATGCTCTGCACCAGCCGCCGCCCCCCCACGTCCACCACACTGGCGCTCACTTCCACCGGCACCACCTTGCCGTTCTGGTGCAGCACTTCCATCTGCATCACCTGGCCGGGGGCCTCGCCATTTTTACAGCTTTCCAGAAACAGGCGGCAGGCGTCCACGGCCTCGGGGGGGTGCAGTTCCTGACACATACGCCCCACCAGATCAACCCGGCTGAGGCCAAAGAGCACTTCGGCGCGGTGGTTGGCGTCCACAATCACGGCGGTTTCGGCGTCCATCACCATCATGGCGTCGCCGGCGGCCTCGGCCAGTTTGCGGTATTTCTCTTCGCTCTCGCGCAGGGCGGCCTCGCTCCGTTTGCGGTCGGTGAGGTCGCGGGCAAAGGCGCACACATATTCCTGATCCCCTGCCGACAGAAAGTTGGCCAGAATCTCCACCGGAAACTCCCGGCCGTTGCTGTCGCGCAGGACGCCCTCAAAGGTGAACGCGCCCTTTTCCTGCACCACGCGCCACAGGCTGTTCCAGCGGCCCAAAGGAATGTGGGTGGCCACTTCCTGCAAGCGGCGGCCTTCCAGGTCGGCCTTGGAAAACTGAAGGTAACGGCAGGCGGCCTCGTTCACATAGCGGAACCGGCCTTCTTCATCCACCCAGAAAATCGCCTCTTCGGCCCGGTCCACGGCAAACTGGGTGAAGCGCAGGGCATCTTCGGCCCGTTTGCGCTCGGTGATGTCCACGCCGGTGCAGATGATGTAGTTGAAACTGCCCTGGCTGTCGCTGAGGCGTGCGTTTGTCCAGGTGATGCGGCGGGCCTCGGCCCGTTTGGTGATCCAGGTGCTCTCGAACCGGAACAGGTGCTCGCCTTTTTTGAGCTTCCACAGGCTCTCGCGCAGGGCGTCCACATCGGTGGGGTCCTGCAATACTTCCAGAATGTGCCGGTTGCGGACTTCTTCTGGCGCAAAACCCGTCAGTTCCTGACAGGCCAGATTCAGATACACCACACGGCCCTGGTCGTCCAGCACCACCACCAGCGCGCCGCTGGTGTCCAGCACGGCGCTCACCAGTTTTTCGTCTGCCCCTTCCAGGGGATTCCCCCCCTGACGGCTGGGGTCCGTGGAAAAAAGTGCGGCGAACCATCCCGTCTTTTCACCACGTTGGGGCAAAAGACGAAGTTGAACGGGCAAAAGTGTGTTGAATTTATCCAGAATCATGGCTTCGCGCCGCACCGGCTCGGTGGGCACTGGTGCATTTTTCAGGCCAGGAAACAGTTTTGACCAATTCAGAGTGGTGATTTCCCCAGGGGTGTAACGGAACAGTTCCACCGCCGCCGGATTGGCCCAGGCCACCTGCCCCTGGGGCGTGAACAGCAGCACGCCTTCAGAGAGGCTCTCCAGCAGGTTCTGAAATGGCTCTTGGGCAGCCCAGACCGCCCCCAATTCCTGGGGCCACGGGTTCTGCTCCTTGCCAAGGGGAGAATGAGAAGTCATGAAAATGCGCAGTCATATTAAACGCCACCTTTATTTCAAGCAAATCTAAAATGTGATTGGCGTCACAATAAAGTGGCCCATTCTTGCGTTTGCGACATCAATTGTCGGCCCGCCAACACCCTCTGCTACCATGCACCGGCCATGACCACCACTGCCGCGCCCCAATTCCACCTCAACGACACCGCCACCTGGGCCAGGGAACTGGGCATCAGCGAGCAGGCCGTGGCGCTTTATGCCAAAAGCGAGGTCATTGACCTGCACATCGACACCTTTTTGTGCCACCGCATGTGGGGTTACGACTTCACCCAACCCCACGGCACGGCCCCGTTTTTTGGCGTGGGGTTTGGCCACTGCGACATCCCCCGCCTGAGGCGGGCGGGCGTGGGTGGGGCCATGTGGAGCATCACCACCAACCCCCTGCGCCGGGGGCAGGACCTGGAAAAAACCTTTTTTGAAAACCTGAAGAACATCAAAGACCAGTTTGCCCGCCTGCCCCACGACGTGGCCGTGGTGCGAAACCACCACGAATACACCCAGGCCCGCAAAGAAGGCAAACACGCCGCCATGATCGTGGTGCAGGGGGGGCAGGCCTTTCAGGAAAACCTGGACGCCCTGGAACACGTGAACGACGAAATCGTGTGCCTCACCCTGGTGCACCTGAGCAACTCCAGAATCGGTGTCACCAGCAGCCCGCTGAGCACCAGCGGCGGCAATCAGAGCCTGACTGACACCGGCCGGGAACTGGTGCGGCGGCTGAATCAGCAAAAGATATTGGTGGATCTGGCCCACATCAGCCCCCAGGGGTTCTGGGACGCCCTGGACGTGCATGACACAAAACAACCCGTGGCCGTCACCCACACCGGCGTGAAAGGCGTGTGGGAGCACTGGCGCAATCTGGACGATGATCAGGTGCGCGCCGTGGCCAAAACCGGCGGCGTCATCGGCATCATGTATCAAGGCGATTTTCTGGGGCCGGAGAAGTTCCGTTATAGCCTGGAGCGCATTGTGGACCACATGGAGCATGTGGTGAACGTGGCGGGCGAAGATTTTGTGGCCCTGGGCAGCGACTGGGACGGCCTGGTGATCACCCCCCACGACATGCCCAGTTGCATGGAGCTGCCCCGTCTGGTGCAGGCCATGCTGAACCGGGGCTGGAAAGAAAAAGCCATCCAGAAAGCCCTGGGGGGCAACTTTCTGCGGGTGTTCAAGGCCATCCGGCCGTAACGGTGAAAAAGCGCCTTATTACCCTCTCCCCTTTATGGGAAGAGGGTGGATTGAATTGGCCAATGGGGCCAATACAAACCGGTGACGGGGTCAACCACAGGCAAAAAAACCAAAAAAGAATTTGGTTTTTTGCTTTTGAATAAACCCCTCACCCGCCCCTACGGGGCACCCTCTCCCCATAAAGGGGAGAGGGGAATGATGGGGCGCTTTACCGCCTCAGCCCTGACCCAGCTCAACGCGCACGAATTTGTCCACCGTCGCGCCCTTGGGCAGGGTGTCCTTCACCTTCTGTTTGGCTTCTTTCCAGTGTTCCTGCTCAAGCAGACATGTGTCCGAAAACCACTTCTGAAGGCGGCCTTCGATGATCTTCGGCCAAGCCACTTCGGGTTTGCCTTCTTTTTTGCAAAGCTCTGCGTAGATTTCTTTTTCTTTTTCAATCACTTCGGCGGGCACTTCTTCGGGTTTCAGATAGGTGGGGCTTTGGGCTGTGGCCTGCATGGCCAGGTCCTTGCCTGCGGCTTCGCCCAGACCGGTGCCCAGCACCATGGCCCCCACGCGGCCCCCGGCGTGGATGTAGGCAAACACCTCATTGCCGTCAAACCGCACCACATTGCGCAGCACGATGTTTTCACCCAGCCGGGCGATGGCTTCCTTC
>CAYJOG010000082.1:0-5540 GCA_964371695.1 uncultured bacterium | reverse complement strand
TCAGCGTTTCTTCGGGCACATCCTGCCCTTTAATGAGAATGTCCAGCAGGTCTGCCGCCAGTTGCTGAAAGTTTTCGTTGCGGGCCACAAAATCAGTCTCGCAGTTCAGTTCCATCAACACGCCCTTGCCGCCTTCGGTGCGGGCGAACACACCCCCCTGGCGCGCCTCACGCTCGGCCTTTTTGGACGCCGAGGCGATGCCTTTCTTGCGCAGGTATTCGATGGCCTTTTCCATGTCGCCGCCGGTTTCGGCCAGGGCTTTTTTGCAGTCCATCAGGCCGCTGCCGGTGCGCTGGCGCAGGTCCATCACCACTTTTGCATTCACGTCACTCATGTCAGATGTTCTCCTCTTCGTCTTCACCCGCCACAACAGGTTTGGCGGCGTCAAAATCCAGCGCGGGCGCCGCAACAGGCGCTGCGGCTGGGGCGGCTTTTTCTTCGCTCATGATGGGGTCTTTGAGTTCGTCGCCAGACTGCGGCGCAATGCGGTCGCGCCCTTCAATCACGGCGTTGGCCATCATTTTGCAAAACAGGTCAATGCTGCGGATGGCGTCGTCGTTGGCGGGGATGGGGTAATCCACCTCGTTGGGGTTGCAGTTGGTGTCCACCAGGGCGATAACGGGAATGCCCACCTTGCGTGCTTCGTTCAGCGCGGTGGCTTCTTTTTTGAGGTCGAGGATGAACACATAATCCGGCGCGTCATCCAGGTTGCGCACGCCCCAGAAAAACTTTTTGAGCCGGTTGTAGCGATCCCGGTACAGCTTGATTTCTTTTTTGGTGAGGCTGCCGTAGTTGTTGCTTTCGATGGCCTCGTGCATCTGGCGCAGTTTTTCGATGCGGGTGTGCAACTGCTTGAAGTTGGTGAGAAAGCCCCCCAGCCAGCGCTGGGTGACATAGGGCATGGCGCACCGCTCGGCTTCGTCGCGGATGGAATCCACGGCCTGCTTTTTGGTGCCCACGAACATCACCGTCTTGCCCTTGGCGGCTTCTTCTTTGACCATGTCGTAAACCTGCTGCGCCCGCACCACGGTCTGCTGCAGGTCGATGATGTGAATGCCGTTGCGCGCCTGGAAGATGAACGGTTTCATCCTCGGATCCCACTTCTTGGCCTGATGGCCGAAGTGGACGCCAGCCTCCAGTAGCTGTTTCATGCTGATTGCGCCCATATCGGGGGCACCTCCTTGGTTTTTTTGCTTCCGGGGCCTTCAACCGCTTGGGAACCCCCTGTCGGGGGCACCGCCCTCACGTCCGGCACCGTGCGAATTTGGAGATGGACTCTAGCGGTTTCAGGAATCCCGTGCAAGGTCAGATGCACAGAATGGATTTGGCCATTATTAAAGGTGGAACCTGTTCACCCGATAAAAAGCTCCAAAGGCAAAAAATGACGGGGTTTTTGATGAAAAACCGGAGCAGGAGAGCGTGTTTAACCCACAAAATCCTCACGGAGCCTCAAAAAACCGTCTAAACCCCTAATGTTTGCCCCAATTCAGCCCTTCAGGAGACCGTCGTGAAAAAAGATGTCAGAGTCCTTTTTGTCAATATGCCCATCCGGGCCACGGCCCCCCCCAACAACCTGCCCCTTGGCCCCGCCCTGATGGCCGCCAACCTGGAAACCAAGGGCATCGAAACACAGATACTGGACCTTAACCTCCACCGCCCCCAACTCACACTGGAGCAACTCGACGAAGTGGTGGCGAGCCTGGGCCAGTGGGATGTCGTCGCCTTCAGCGGCCTCATCACCACTTACAAATGGCAAAAACCTCTGGCCAAAATGTTTCGAAAACACATGCCGGACACCTACCTTGTCTCTGGCGGCGGCCTGGCCACCGACCTGAAAGACATGCTCATGGACTGGGCGCCGGAGATTGACGCCGTTTGCACCGGCGAAGGCGACGACGAGATTTTCAACATCGTGGAAGACGCCCGACTGGGCCTGGGGGGCCAGCGGCCCCGCAAGTCTTATGGGGGCACCATTGTACGGGGGCTGGACGACCTGCCCTTTCCGGCGTGGCACTTGGTGGACATGGAAACCTACCTTGCCAGCCCGGTGTGGGGCAAGGCGGCCCAGAACAGCTCCGTCACGCCTTTTGAAATGCACCGCTCGGCCAACACCGTCTCCAGCCGGGGCTGCCCTTTTGCCTGCACCTTTTGCGACCGCAACATGACGGGCGGGCGCAACTACCGCTTTCGCAGCGCCGAAAACGTGGCCGAAGAAGTGCGCCTGCTCATCGAAAAATATGACATCGATTTCATGGGGTTTGTGGATGACAACTTCATGGTGAGCAAAAAACGCATCAAGGCATTGCACCCCATTTTCAAGGCCATGAACATCAAGTGGGGCTGCCACGGCAGGCTGGACGAAGCCGACCCCGAAACCCTGGAACTCATGTCCGACGCAGGCTGCGTTTACATCGGTTATGGCGCAGAAAGCGCCGACCCCGGCACGCTCCTGGCCATGCGGAAAAAAATCACGCCCGACCAGATGCACCGGGCCATCCGCGATACCAAGGCCGCCGGCATTCACCCCAACTGCACCTGGATCGCCGGTTATCCCGGTGAGACCCGCGAGCAGTTGCGCAACACGGCGCAGTTCATCATGGAGCACGACCTGGGCAACCGGAACATGTTCATGGCCACGGCTTATCCGGGCACGGACATGTTCCACGTGGTGAAAGACAAAGTGCTGGGCAATTACGACACCTTTGAAAGTTACGTGCATGAACTGGACGACGCCACCAAGTTCATGGTCAATTTTTCGGCCATGGACGACAGCGAGTTTGGCGAGGTGCGCGAACTGATTGCGGCGGGTCATCTGGACAAGGTTTAACCGCCTCAACTTTTTCTCTCGGCCTCTTAGAACCTGTTTGAAAAGTCCATCGTGGACTTTTCAAACCCAACGCCTTCAGGGGCAAAGCCCCCTCGGCGTGGCGAAAACCTCAACTTTTTTAAAGTTTCGGCTTTCGGGTACGGTCGCTATCGCCTTTGCTCGGCCAGATGCCCCAATGGGCATCTGGAAAGACTCCTCGCAAACTCATGACCGCAAGAGCCTGTTCAAATCACACCATGTTTCACATGGCGCAATTTTAAAACAGGCTCTTATACTTGGCCCCCCATGGCCCTGGACAAAAGCCTCATCGCCAGCGCAAAAAAGATGGACAAGCGGGCCATCGGCAAGTTGCTGAGCGCCGTGGAATCGGACCTCTCCCGCCTGGGCGACCTGGGGCTGAAAAAGAAACGCTCACTGGTGCTGGGCGTGACCGGGCCGCCCGGCGCGGGCAAAAGCACGTTTCTGGATCAGCTCATCCGCCACCTGCGCGGCCAGAAAAAAACCGTGGCCGTGGTGGCGGTGGACCCCACCAGCCCCTTCAGCGGCGGCAGCATATTGGGCGACCGCATCCGCATGACCAGCGCCGGTCTGGACGACGGCGTTTTCATTCGCAGTTACGCCAGCAAAGAAAGCCTGGGGGGCCTGAGCAAGGCGGCCCGGGGCGGCCTGGAAGTGTTTGAGTGGCTGGGTTTTGACGTGGTGCTGCTGGAGACGGTGGGCATGGGCCAGTTGGGGGCCGATGTGCGTCAGGCGGCCCACACCACCGTGGTGGTGCTGGTGCCCGGCTATGGCGACACCATCCAGTTCATGAAGGCGGGCATCATTGAACTGGCGGACCTGTTTGTGGTGAACAAGGCCGACATGCCCGGCGCACGGGAGCTTTTTTTGCAGGTGCAGAATGAACTGCACCAGTTGCCCGCCAGCGGCGGCTGGGCCGTGCCCGTGGCCCTGGTGAACAGCCTGACCGGCCAGGGCGTGACCGACTTTTGGGCGCTGGTGCAAAAACACGGCGGATGGCTGGACACGTCTGGCCAGCGCGAAACCGTAGAGGGCGACCGCAGGCTTTCGCTCACGCGGCTTTTTCTGAACGAAGCCTGGGAGACGCGCCGCGAGGCGTTGCTGAACGGCCCGGCGGCGCCCCTGACCGCGGCGGTGGCGGCGGGCAAAACAACGCCCTATGACGGCGCGGGTGAGTTGCTGAAGAAACTGTTTCCGGTGGGATAAAACCCCCGGTGGTTCATTCGGCTTAAAATTGGTGGCTCAGGCATCTTGCCTGAGCTTTTAAAATCGCAGGCGGGAAGCCTGCGCTACCACCTTTTTTTAATCTGATGAACCCCCAGGAGGCTTCATTCTGCGCCCGGCAACGCCAACTCGCGCTACCCTTAAGTGGTGAGAATGACCACCGTGCTGATGCCAGAAGAAGGTGGCGTGATGGCCCGCTGCCTGGAAGTGGACGTGGTGAGCGAAGGCCGCACGGTGGAAGAAGCCCTGGTCAACTTGAAAGAAGCCGTGGAGTTGTATCTGGAAGATGAACCCATTGAAACTCCCTCTTCCTCAGATTGTTGAGGAAGCCCCGCCTGGGATTTCTCAACGGGGGCAGCATGGAACCTGCCGAGGGCGCCAAGCGGGCTGACAGGTCCGCCCATCCAATAAAAAATCCGGAGCGCGGCAGCGCCCCCGCCACCCCCCTTCCCCGGCGGGGAAGGGGGGTGGCGCATTGCGGCGCGGGGGATGGGGGTTGATTAAAAAACCCCGCCAGTTTCGGGCTTTTTGTGATGTTTATCAGTTTGGCGAAAACCATCCGTCGGACAACCCGCCAGCCCCCCAAACCCCCCACAGGGGGGTTCAAGGTGGGGCCTGCGGCCTCGCTTTTGAATAAACGTAAACGATGCCGCACAGAAGCGCGGCCACGCCGATTCATTCAAAGTTAGCAGCTATGGGAGGTGACCCTTTCGGCATCCCCCTCGAATTTGCGCGCCGCCGATTCTGAGACTGCGCGACAGAGCCGGACCAGCCTTCCGATGAATTGCTAGACTGTCGCCATGAGTCAGAAGCCCCCTCGTTGTCTTGTCACCGGCGCGGCCGGTTTTTGTGGCCGCTATATGGTAGAAAAACTGGTGGCCGCCGGCGCAGAGGTGATCGCCACCGACCTGCCGGGCGCCGACGCCGCCTATATCGACGAACTGCCCAACGTCACCTTCATGCCCGCCGACATTCTGGACAAACAGGCCCTGCGCCCGTTGCTCCGAAACGTGGGCTGGGTGTTTCACATCGCCGCGCTTTTTGATTACACCGCGCCCATCCGCCTCAACCGGCGCGTGAACGTGTTCGGCACCCGCAACCTGTGCGAGGCGGCGCTTTTGCAGGGTGTGGAAAAAATGGTGGTGTGGAGCAGCATCGGCGTGTATGGCACCCCTCGCGGCGAATACATCCCCGTGCGTGAGGACACGCCCAAACACCCCGGCAACTTCTTTGACCAGAGCAAGCTGGAAATGGAAATCGCCGTGCAGGAATACATCGACGCCGAGGGCCTGCCCGCGCTGTTTGTCCGCCCCGCCCCCATGTATGGCCCCCGCAACCGCTACGGCGTGTTCACCATGGTGAAGACCCTCGCGGCCCTGCCCATTCCGGTGGTGAGCACCTCGGCGGACAACCGCCTGCCTTTTGTACACGTGGTAGACGCCGTGGCCGCCGCCCTGTGGCTGGCGCGGGG
>CAYJOG010000081.1:0-9068 GCA_964371695.1 uncultured bacterium | reverse complement strand
ACACCAGGGCATACACCGCCGCCTCCGGCGCGGCCAGCAGCACCGTCACCTTGCTCAGAAACAGCAACCCCACCAGCCCCCCGGCCCAAAAGGCCGACCGGCCGGGCCGCCGGGCCGCCACCGGCCCCAGCACATAAAACAACCACACCAGACAACAGGCCTGCAACGACTCGGCGAAGTCCGCCTTGGCGTAGACCCACAGGGCGGTGGAAAAGACCGACAACAACCCCCCGGTCACCGACTGGCGCGGCGTCAGCCCCAGCGACAGCAACAGCAACACCGCCCCCGCCACCGTGAGCGCGCCAAACACCGCGTGCGAAAGCCCCAGAATGAACTCCCGCACCCAAAAGGCTTTTTCGGGCCCCACCGGCAACAGGGCCCCCACGGTTTTGCCCAGCGCATCCATCGGCAGATACACCAGCGAAAGACCGATGCCGTATTTTGAAAACACGGTTTTTTCTTCTGGCGCGTTGATGGAAAAGCTGCCGTGATCAAGCAGGTTGTGGGTCACGCGAATCATGTAACGCCCGTCAATGCTGTTGTCCGGCTTGCCGCTGTAACAGAAAAAGAAAACCGCAAAAGCAAACAGCGCCGCCAGCCACGGCAACCGCCCCGTGGTTTTTTCATCCACCGGCACAGGCGCGGTTTCGGTCATTCGCCCTTGCCCTGAAGCGCCCTGAGGGCGTGGCGGAACTCGCCAAACCAGCGGCGGCGTGGAAAGGCCATGATTTCATAACCCAGGGGCCGCGTGCCGGGGGCGCTGGAAAAATCCCGGTCTCTGGGCACCAGCCGCACCGATTCACCGCGCCGAATCAGGCCAGATACATCGGCTGTTTTTTCCATCTGGCTCAAACCCTTGATCTGGCTGGGGTAAAGATTTTTCTGCTGCTCATAAAGTGCCTTGTGATCGGGCGCTTTGACATATTGCGCAGCCCCCCCCGGCGGGCCGTGGCGCGGAAACCTGAGCGCCCGGGGCATCATGCCTTCCACGTGATAGGCAGGGAACTCGAACATCACCGTGGGGGTGCCGCGCCGGGCCAGGAACACCGCCGCGTTCACGCTGTCGTGATCCAGGTGTCCCCCTTCAAAACCGATGGACAACACCGTTTGTGGATGATGGCGGTGAATCAGGCTGCGGGTTTTTTCGACCAGTTGGGGCAGGTGTTCCAGCACACCGCCATCGGGCAGGCGCTGAAACGAAAGATGCCCCCGGCCAATGCCCAGGGCGGCGCAGGCCTGTGTGCTTTCGGCCTCGCGCTCAGGGCCGGTGGCGCCGCTCTGGCTGCGCTCGCCGCTGGTGGCGATGTGCAGAAACACCGGATGCCCCCGGCGCACCACTTCGCGCAGTGTGGCGGCAATCGCCAGTTCGTCGTCGGGGTGCGCCACCACCACCAAAAGCACGCCCCCCGGCCCCAGCCCCAGAAGCGGCATGGCGCTGTGAGGGGGCAGGCGCACGCGGGCTTCGGGGGGAACAGAAAGGGTTTTACGTCTGGCGCTCACGCAGTCTCCTGCCCAGCAAAAGGGCCTGTTTCAGATTATCCAGGCCATCGTGCCACAGACGCAATTTGCTTTTACCCGCACGGGCATTGTTGGGAAAAGGCACACTCAGTTCCCGCGCCCGCAGGCCCTTTTGCGTGAGCGCGATGGTCTTGATTTCCTGCGAAAAACTCATGCCGCCGCTCACGGGCAAAATGGCCTCAAGACACCGGGTGCGGATCACCCACATGCCGCTCTGGCTGTCCAGCAGTTTTACCCCCGTGGCCTGCCACACCGCCAGGGCCAGAATGCGCTCGCCCAGACGCCGCACAAAAGCGTCCAGGCTGCGAAAGGGGTCCATGCCGCCACGGGCCACACTGATGAAATCCAGATTCTCCCTGGCCATCAGGCGCACCAGTTCCGGCACGGCCTGAATGGGATAGGTGTTGTCCGCGTCCATGATGACCACCACGTCGCTTTTCACCGCCATGAGTCCCGCCCGGCAGGCGTGGCCGTATCCCCGCTGGGGCACAGGCACCACCCTGGCCCCCAGGCTGGCAGCCACCTGAGCCGTGGCGTCGGTGCTGCCGTTGTCCGCCACCACCACTTCATCAAACCCCGGCGGCAGGCCGGGCAGCATCAGCCGCAGGGCTTCTTCTTCGTTCAGGCACGGCAGCGCCAGACCCACGCTCAGGCCCTCAATCACCGCTCACCCCAACAGGCAGCGCGGGCGCAAGCGAAAAGGGCAAGACAAACAGGAGGCCTGCCCGGCTTATGTTTTCTGGTTCGCCGGTTTCATCCTTGAAACCTTGCAAACAACGCCGCACGGGCCAGACCAGCCCTGGAAACCGTTTGCTCATCATGGTTTTTTGACCAGCCCCAACCCTTTGGATGAACACCGACCACTCTGGCCCGGCGGCGGAAACGGCCATCCATGGCCTCTGGCCATGGGTGTCGCCAAGGGGCCGGGGTTGTCGCACTTTTGGTTGGGAAATGGTATCAATCACCGCTCACCCCAACAGGCAGCGCGGGCGTAAGCGAAAAGGGCGCGAGAAACTCGCCCCTTTTGGCCACGCGGTGGCGCTCCAGGGTCTCGCCCGTTTTGC
Source organism: uncultured bacterium (assembly GCA_964371695.1). Taxonomy (GTDB): domain Bacteria; phylum CAYJOG01; class CAYJOG01; order CAYJOG01; family CAYJOG01; genus CAYJOG01. The sequence continues at coordinate 6,486 of CAYJOG010000081.1, read as the reverse complement.
CCCGGCGGTAAATGCCCAGCACAGCGGGGGCGGCGGTGCGCTGGCCGGTGACCGGGTCCAGTTTGTCCAGTTGCATGTGAATGTGCGGGAACAGGCTGTTGCCGCTGTTGCCACAGGCCCCCAACATGTCGCCCCGCCGCACACGGTCGCCCGGTTTGACCACCACGCTGCCCTGCTTGAAATGCCACAGCGCCGTGGCCTCGCCGTTGAGGTGGTCCAGAATCACAAAATTGCCACCATCTTTGGGCACGGCGCTGGGGGCGTGATCGGGCTTGCTGTTTTCCACCTTCAGCACCGCGCCGGGGGCGGGGGCCAGCACCGGCTGGTTCCAGCAAAAGTGCGCCTCGTTGCCGCTTTTGACCGGGTCGGTCTGCTGGCCTGCGGCGTTTTTCAGCACGAGATCCCACGCCCAGGCGTTGCTGGTGCCCTTGCGGTGGCTCACCAGGTCCAGTTGCCCCTGCACCACAAACCAAGTGCCCGTTTTGGGCGCGGCAAACGGCAGGGTGAGAAAAGTCTTTTGCCCCCCCGGCTGGTTTTTGAGTTGCTGGATGAGTTTTTCCAGCGCGTCGGTGTCGTGACTCAGAGACAGCACGGTGGATTCCGGCAGGCGCAGCAGCGCCTCGGCCACACGGGCGAAGTCCTGTTCGGCGCGCCCGGCCACCCAGTCGGCGTTTTCCTCGGCCCTGGCCGGAGAAACCATCAGCACAAGCCCCACGGTCAGAGGCAACACCCGCCGCAGGGTCTCCCCCACACCGGGCTTGGACAAAATCACAAACGGCACCGGCTCATGTTATATGAACCTGCGGCGCTTTCCGCTCCCGACATAAAATGCCCCCATGATTCGTGAAACAAAACCTGTGGGGCTGCTGGGCTGCAACTGCACCATCCTGGGAGACCCCCACACCAAAAAGGCCTACATCATTGACCCCGGCGGCGACGGCCACTGGGTGCGCGAACGCCTGAGCACACTGGGCCTCACCCCCGTGGCCATTCTCATCACCCACGCCCACATCGACCACGTGGTGGCCGCCAAGGAACTGAGCGAGGAATATGACATTCCCGTGCGCCTGCACAGCGAAGACAATGGCCTGTATGCCATGATGGACCTGCAAAGCCGACTGCTGGGCCTGCCCCGTGTGGCCACCACCGCCCTGGGCTCTCCCCTTAAAGACAGGGAAATGCTGGAAGACCTGCAAACTCCCCTGGAGGTGCTGCACACCCCCGGCCACTCACCGGGCAGCGTGTGTTTTTTTCTGAACACCGAAACCCCGCTGCTGCTGGCGGGCGACACACTGTTTGCGGGCAGCATTGGCCGCACCGACCTGTGGGGCGGCAGTTATGACACCATCATGAACAGCATTCACAGCCGCCTGCTGAAACTGCCGGAACACACCCACGTCATCACCGGCCACGGCGAAGACACCACGCTTTTGCAGGAGAAACGCCTCAACCCGTTTTTGCAGTGAAAACAGCCGGTCACAAAAAAGCCAGCACACGCGCCACGGCCTCCTGCACACCCAGGTTGCCCGCCTCCACGTCGGCCTCCACCGCTGGCCAGATTTTGCCCACGCCCGCATGTGACCGCAGGCGCACCATCAGTTCCTCTTGCAGCAGGCGGTGAAACCAGGCGAGGTTCTGATGCCTGCGCCGCCGCGCCTTGGCCCCTGTCTCAGCCGCCTGCCGCTGATGCCGTTCAATCACATCGTGAATTTCAGCCAGCCCCTCGCCCGTCAGACCGCTGGCCAGCAACACCGGCGCACGCCAGCCCGCCAGCGCACCGGGGCGGTCACTTTGCGGCGTCAGACCCAGTGCGCTTTCAATGTCCGCCCTGGCCCTCAGGGCCGCCGCCTTACCCACGTCGTCCACCTTGTTGATCACCATGGCGTCGGCCAGTTCCAGAATGCCTTTTTTCATGCCCTGCAGTTCATCTCCCGCGCCCGCCAGCATCAACAGCAGAAAAAAATCCGTCATGTCCGCCACGTCGGTTTCGGACTGCCCCACGCCCACGGTCTCCACCAGCACCGTGTCATAACCCGCCGCCTCCAGCAGGTGTTGTGTCTCGCGGGTGCGCCACGCCACACCCCCCAGCGCGCCGCCCGAGGGACTGGGCCGGATGAACGCCTGGGGGTGATTGCTCAATTGGGGCATGCGGGTTTTGTCGCCCAGAATGCTGCCGCCGCTGAGGGGGCTGGTGGGGTCCACCGAAAGCACCGCCACCCGGTGACCTTTCTCAATCAAAAACAGGCCGAAAGATTCAATGAACGTGGACTTTCCCACACCGGGCACGCCGCTCAAACCAATACGCCGCGTGTCTTCTGGCGGCGGCCCCAGGGCGCTCAAGAGTTCCCCCGCCAGCCGCCGGTGTTCGGGGTGGTGTGATTCCACCAGGGTGATGGCCTTGGCCAGACCGTGGCGCGAGCCACCCTTCACCGCCTCGACAAACCAGTTCAATGAAGGGGTTTGCACAGAGGGCTACACCCCGTTGCCAATGGCCCTGAGCACGTCCCGCGCCGCCTGGGGCACCGGCGTGCCGGGGCCAAAAATGCACACGACCCCCGCCTGTTTCAGCGCGTCGTAATCCTTCTTGGGAATCACGCCGCCCCCCACCACGCGAATATCCGTGGCCCCCTCCTGCGCCAGGGCCTGCACCAGTTGGGGCACCAGGGTTTTGTGTCCCGCCGCCTGGGTGCTCACCCCCACCACGTGTACGTCGTTTTCCACCGCCATGCGGGCGACTTCCTGCGGCGTGCTGAACAGCGGCCCCACGTCCACGTCAAACCCCAGGTCGGCAAACGAGGTGGCGATGACCTTGGCCCCCCGGTCGTGTCCGTCCTGACCCAGCTTGGCCACCAGAATGCGCGGCCTGCGGCCATGGGCCTTTTCAAAATCCTCCACCTCGGTGCGGATGGCCTTCAGATCGTCCTGGTTCTGGTTCGCGCCTGCGTACACCCCTCGAATGGTACGGATCACCGCCCGGTGCCGTCCACACACATTTTCAATGGCTTGGCTGATTTCACCCAGCGTGGCCCGTGCGTGCGCCGCCTCAATGCTGAGCGCCAGCAGGTTGCCCTGGCCACTGCGGGCCGCGTCTTCGATGGCCTTGAGCGCAGCGGCGCAGCGGGCCGGGTCGCGCTCTTTCCTGATTTTGTCCAGGCGCGCCTGCTGGGCCAACAACACGGCGTGGTTGTCAATGTCCAGCACGTCAAAAGAGGTTTCCTCAGACGCCTTGTAGCGGTTCACCCCCACCACGGTTTCCATGCCGCTGTCTACCATGGCCTGCCGCCGGGCGGCGCTTTCTTCGATACGCATTTTGGGAATCCCCGCCTCGATGGCCTTGCCCATGCCCCCCAGTTCCTGCACTTCGTCAAACAGCTTCATGGCCTCAGCGGCCACGCTGTGGGTGAGGGACTCCATGAAATAACTACCACCGAAGGGATCCACCACATGGGTGATGTGGCTCTCCTCCTGCAAGATCAACTGGGTGTTGCGGGCGATGCGCATGCTGAAGTCGGTGGGCAGGGCCACGGCCTCGTCAAAACTGTTGGTGTGCAGCGACTGCGTGCCCCCCAGCACGGCCGCGAGCGCCTCCAGCGTGGTGCGGATGACGTTGTTGTAAGGGTCCTGCTCGGTGAGGCTTGCGCCGCTTGTCTGGCAATGCACCCGCAGCATCATGCTGTCGGGCTTTTTGGGGTTGTAGCGGGAAATCAGCTTGGCCCAGAGCATCCGCGCGGCGCGCATCTTGGCGATTTCCATGTAAAAGTTCATGCCGATGGACCAGAAAAAACTCAGGCGCGGGGCAAAGCTGTCTATGTCCAGCCCCCGGCGCAGGGCTTCCTCTACATATTCCACACCATCGGCCAGGGTGTAGCCCAGTTCCTGCACGCAGGTGGAGCCTGCCTCCTGCATGTGATAACCGCTGATGGAAATGCTGTTGAAACGCGGCATGTGCTGGCTGGTGTATTCGATGATGTCGCCCACAATGCGCATGGACATTTCCGGCGGGTAGATATAGGTGTTGCGCACCATGAATTCCTTGAGGATGTCGTTCTGGATGGTGCCCGTGAGGTCGGCCTGACTCGCGCCCTGCTCTTCACCGGCGGCCACAAACATGGCCAGCACCGGCAGCACCGCGCCGTTCATGGTCATGGAGACGGACATTTCCTTGAGCGGAATGCCGTCGAAGAGGATCTTCATGTCCTCGATGCTGTCTATCGCCACGCCCGCCTTGCCCACGTCGCCCACCACGCGGGGGTGATCGCTGTCATAACCCCGGTGGGTGGCCAGGTCAAACGCTACGCTCAGGCCCTTTTGTCCGGCGGCCAGATTGCGGCGATAAAAAGCATTGCTTTCCTCAGCGGTGGAAAAACCGGAATACTGGCGAATCGTCCAGGGGCGGCCTGCGTACATGCTGGCCCGCACACCCCGCAGAAACGGAAACAGCCCCGGCAGGGTGTTGGTGTTTTCCAGGTTTTCCAGGTCCTGGGCGGTGTAAAGCGGCTTGAGGGGAATGCCTTCGGGCGACATCCAGGCCAGGGCGTCTGGCCCCTTGCCTTTGGTTTCTTTTTCCAACAGACGCTGCCAGTTGGCGTATTCGGTTGAACAGTCTTGACTCATGGGTCCTCCTGCAGCCAGAAAAAGGCGCCCGGCTGCCCTAGCATCCTAATGCCAAAACCACCGCTTTTGGGCAGTGGGCCGACTTTCGGCAAACTGCTTTTTCAGCCCCATGTGACGGGGGTGGAGAGGTCTTTTTTTCACCAGCACAGCCCTACTTTTCAAACAGGGTCGTGTTTAATTATATATTAAAAGTTAATAAATATTTAAAGCTGACCAGTGAAAAAATAAAACTAAAATAACCCTGATAAAACTGCCTATATTGTGGTTTTTTTCACGCAATGCGACGGCCATCACTTGTTCAAATCTTCATAAAACACAAAGTAATGCTGGACAACAATGGCCTTCTCTGATAGAATCCGGCCATCCTCCAAAACCTCACACCAACGGGCCAAGAATAAAAAGGAGAATGTCATGTTTTATGTCAGTCAGGCTCGGAACGGCCACAAACCGCCGGGCTGGACCCCGCTTCATACAGCGGCCAGCGTGGGAGATTTGTGGTCGGTACAGACACTGCTGAAAGAGGGTTTGTCCGCAAACGCCCAGGACAGTCTGGGGCGCTCACCCCTGCACTGCGCAGCAGAGCGCGGCGACGTGGGCATTGCCAAGGCCCTGGCGGGGGGAGGCGCATCGCTGAACCTGAAGGACAAGTTCGGCTGGACCCCCCTGCACGAAGCCGCCATGAAGGGCAATGCACCCATGGTGTTGTTCCTGATTCACGCCGGGGCCAACACCAAAGCCAAAGACAACACCGGCGGCACGCCCCTGCACTGGGCACGGGTGACCGGCCGGGCCGATGCGGTGTTTCACCTGCGCACGGCGTCTGCGGCGGGAATGTAAAAACCTCGGCCTTTTTTTCAGAGGCGGCCGGGCAGGTTCACCCGGCTTGGATAAAGAGTAGCGGCGGTGTCCTCACCGCCGTTTAAACCTCATTCGGTGAGAGGCCGTCCCGACGCCATGAGAATGCGCTCTGCCAGCCTTTTTTCCGGCTGGTTATACTGGCCCATGGCCCGCAAATATGTTTTTGACCCCATCTCGCCAGAGCAGGAAAAAGCCCGGCTGCGGCACCTGGAAAGCATTTTTGACCCCATGACCCACACTTTTGTGGGCGATGACGCCCGCTGGAACAGGGTGCTGGAAGTGGGCCCCGGCGCGGGCGCGCTGTTGCACTGGCTCCAGCCCCGCTGCAACCGGCTGGAGGCGCTGGACCTGAACCCCCGGTTTTTGAGTGAGGCCGAGTTCCCTGGCGTGGCCATCAAACAGGGCGACATCACCCAGGAAAACCTGGACTCAGGCGGCTATGGCCTGATCCACACCCGCTTTGTGCTGCTGCACATTCCCGCCTGCGCCCAGGTCATCCACCGTTTGCACGAAGCACTGGAACCCGGTGGCGCGCTGGTGGTGGAAGACGGCGACTTCATGATGTCCCGCACACTGTCTGGCCCCGAACACCTGCGCCGCGCCGCCGACCGTGTGTTTGAGGCGATTCGGGTGGTTTATCAAAACCGCAAGATGTGCGTGGACATTGGCACAGTGCTGCCGGAGCTTTTTGCCGCTCAGGGCGTGGCCGTGGAAAAGTTCGAGGCCCGGCTGATGGTGGGGCCGGGGCAGTCGGCCATCGCCCGGATGATGGGCCAGAGCATCACGGTGCTGGCAGAGGGGCTTCTGGCCAGCGGCCAGGTTGAGACAGAGGACATCGAGGGGCTTTTGGCCTTCACCGAAGACCCGGCGTGCTGGGCGCTGTATTTTGGTTATGGCCAGGTGCTGGGGCGGCGAAAAAGCGGCTGAGCGCGTCTGAACATGAATAGAGCAAATTCATGTTTGACGTAGACAAAGGGCGGGGCCAGTCCTTGCCCTCTCCCTCAGGGAGAGGGC